>CBDUCX010000014.1:0-33539 GCA_965365755.1 uncultured Pleurocapsa sp. | reverse complement strand
TTTGGTCTTAGAGAAGCCCACGCCTACTCGAAGAGAGGCGATGGGAGTATATCACAAAGTCTCATAGCAATTGACTCTTATGAAATTGATTGTAGCTTTTCATTGCTATTATAATCATCCTTAAAATCAAAATAGCGATCGCGTTTAACTATTAACAGATTTTAGGTACTCCTCAATCTTAAAAGAAAAAAGGGCGATCGCAATTAAATTTGCGATCGCCCTCATTCAAGAGGCGATCAATACTTGATGTCCAAACTATAAATTAAACAGAAGTAAGAGTTTTAGACTCTGTTGCTCCTGCCTCAGCCCGATCTGCTTCAGATGGCGGTACTACCTGCCAGAATTTGCCGAGATAGTTATCCCAATCTTGCAGAATTGCCTTGCCTTTGGGACTACCAGTTTTCTCAACATGATTCTGGATCATCTCTTTAAGCTGTGTCGCTCCTGACTGAGATACAACCCGTTGAAATTTGACAATCTCAGGATTAACTTTGCTGGGGAAAGTGTCATTTTCATCGAGGAAATAACCTAACCCTCCTGTCATTCCTGCACCGACATTACGACCAACTTCACCAAGAACTACAATCAAACCACCTGTCATATATTCACAGCAGTGATCTCCTGCACCTTCAATGACCGCTTGAGCCATTGAGTTACGCACGGCAAATCTTTCCCCTGCCCGTCCGTTGGCATAAAGTTCTCCACCGGTTGCACCATAAAGGCAGGTATTTCCGATGATTACGTTACTAGCAAAGTCATAATTAGCATCCTGCGGGGGTTTAATCACAATTTCTCCACCGTGCATGCCCTTACCCACATAATCGTTAGCTTCCCCTGCCAAAATTAACTTCATCCCCGGAAGGTTGAATGCGCCAAAGCTTTGACCCGCAGCACCCTTAAATTGCAGAGTAATTTCTCCCTCAAAACCATTATTGCCATATTGGGAGGCGATCGCCCCAGAAATTCTGCCCCCAACACTGCGATCGGTGTTGATAATGGTGACTTCTTTAGTCACTTGCTCTTGATTGGCGATCGCATTTTTAATTGCTTGATCAGCTAAGATTTCATTATCTAAGACCGCTCCGTTGGTATGAACCTCACCGTGTTTTAGCCAGCTTCGGTCTGATTTGACCCTAGGTAAATCGATTAGGCAACTTAGATCCAAGCCCTTAGTTTTAGCGATGTTAACCTCACTGTCTTGCACTAATAAATCCGTACGTCCAATGATTTCCTCCAGACTGCGATAGCCTAATTTAGCTAACAGCGATCGCACTTCTGAAGCGACAAAATAGAAGAAGTTCACTACATCTTCGGGAATCCCCTTAAAACGCTCCCGCAAGTACTGTTGTTGTGTTGCCACTCCCACGGGACAGGTATTCATATGACAAACTCGCGCCATAATACAGCCCTCGGCAATCATTGCTATGGAGCCAAAGCCATATTCTTCCGCACCCATTAAAGCTGCCATAACTACATCCCAGCCAGTTTTTAAACCACCATCGGCTCGAAGTAAAACGCGATCGCGTAACTGATTTTGCAATAATACTCGATGTACTTCCGTTAACCCCAATTCCCAGGGTACTCCTGCGTGTTTAATCGAACTAAGAGGTGAAGCCCCAGTCCCGCCATCATGACCCGATATTTGAATTACATCAGAGTTCGCTTTTGCTACTCCTGCGGCGATCGTCCCGATCCCAATTTCTGCCACCAACTTGACTGATACTTTAGCTTGAGGATTGATTTGATGGAGATCAAAGATCAATTGGGCTAAATCTTCAATGGAGTAAATATCGTGGTGTGGTGGGGGAGAAATTAAAGTCACCCCTGGCTTAGAGCGTCTGAGGGAAGCAATATAAGGACTGACTTTTTTACCTGGCAGTTGTCCTCCTTCTCCTGGCTTTGCCCCCTGGGCTAGTTTAATTTCCAATTGCTGGGCACTCATCAGATATTCTGGAGTGACCCCAAAGCGCCCTGATGCCACCTGTTTAATTGCGGAACTAGCAGTATCCCCGTTTTTTAAGCCATTGAGGTGGGGTAGAGTAGCAGACTTGCCGTCTGCTGCTACATCGTCTAAAACTTTAAAGCGGATCGAGTCTTCCCCCCCTTCTCCCGAGTTGGATTTACCACCAATACGGTTCATGGCGATCGCTAAAGTTTCGTGAGCCTCACGGGATAATGAACCCAGGGACATTCCCCCAGTACAAAAGCGTTTGACGATACTGGCTACCGATTCCACCTCATCCACTGAGATAGATTCGCGGTCTGATTCAAAGTCTAACAAGTCCCGCAGTGCAGTTACTGGTCTGTCTTGGAGATACTGCTTGTACAGATTGTAATGATTATATTCTTTAGTTTTTACCGCCTTATGCAATGCTTTAGACATTTCAGGTGAGTTCATATGATACTCCCCACCTTTTTTGTACTTAACAAAGCCGTAGTTTTCCAACTTCTTACCCTGAAGTTCAGGAAAAGCTTTTTGGTGGAAAGCAATAACTTCTTGTGCCAATTCAGCAACAGTCAAACCACCCAAACGGGAGGTTGTGCCAGCAAAAGCGAGCTTAACTAAATCTACCCCTAAACCCAAAGCCTCAAATATTTGCGCTCCATGATAGGAAGACAGCAAGGAAATCCCCATTTTAGAGAGAATTTTGAGTAATCCTGCTTCAATGGATTTCTGATAGTTTTGCTGTGCCTGATCCAGAGAAATTGCCTCAATGCGCTCATTTTGCATTAATTTCTGGGTTTTGGGACTATTCCACCACTGACGTACAGTTTCTAAAGTCAAATAAGGGCATACTGCCGAAGCACCATAACCGATCAGACAAGCAAAGTGGTGGGTACTCCAACATTGTGCCGTGTCTACGACCAAAGAAGTTCTTAAACGTAACCCCTGGCGAATTAGATGGTGATGCACTGCGCCCACCGCTAGTAAAGGAGGAATATAACTGTATTCAGTACCAATGTTTTGTTCCTCTGAGGGATTCCCCTCCGAGGAGGTTTCGCGATCGCTCAAAATAATAATTTCTACTCCCTGTTGCACCGCCGCAGTAGCTGATTCACACAGTTGATTCACGGCATCTTGTAATCCATTAGGGCCCGTAGCAATTTGATAAAGCGTCGATAGAGACTGGGTTTTAAAATCAGCAGTTTTAATCCCTGCTAGTTCGGCATCATTTAATACTGGAGATTCCAACTTCAGCAACTTGGCATCTTCAGGCTTGAGGTTGAGAATATTTCCTTTTGCCCCCAACTGCATTGAGAGGGACATTACTAAACTTTCCCGTAACGGATCGATCGCAGGGTTAGTTACCTGAGCAAATCTTTGTTTAAAGTAGTCATATAATAGTCGAGGCTTGTCCGACAGCACTGCTAAAGGAATATCATCTCCCATACAGAAAGTTGGCTCTTTGCCGTTGATTGCCATTGACTGAATAATTAGCTCAACATCCTCTGCTGTAAAGCCAAAGGCAGTTTGTCGGCATAGTAGTTCCTCAGCGGTTAACAGATTTTCTGTCCCAAATTCTTGAGGCTCAACTGACTGACGGTGTTGTTCAATCCATTTTCCATAGGGTTTAGCCTGAGCAACTCGTTGTTTTACATCCCAGTTACGTAGGATCTCTTTAGTTTGCAAATCAACCACTATAGTTTGACCAGGGCCTAATCTACCTTTTTCCACCACTTCATCATCAGGCAGATCTACTACTCCAGTCTCAGAACCCACAACTACATAACCATCTTTGGTAATGGTATAACGAGCAGGACGCAAACCATTGCGGTCTAAAGTAGCGCCGACGGTCTTACCATCGCTGAAAACCAATAATGCTGGCCCATCCCAAGGTTCTTGCTGTCCACTGTGATATTCATAAAAATCCACAATCTCTGGATATTTCGCCAAAGAAGGTTGATTTTGATAGGCTTCTGGAACCAGAATCATTGCTGCTTCCGTAATGCTGCGACCAGTCCGCACCAACAATTCCATGGCACTATCCAGATTATAGGAATCACTATTATCGTTGTTAACAATCGGTGTTAAACCTTTAATCTCATCCTGAGTCCAACCAGGTAAAGTTTCTTCCTTGAAGCGAGTAATTAATTCTTTTTCCCTGTTAGACATCCAGTTGATATTACCTAAGAGAGTATTAATCTCACCATTGTGTCCCAAGATCCGCATTGGTTGAGCGAAAGGCCATTTAGGCATCGTATTGGTGCTGAAGCGACGATGATATACCGCAAAGGTACTTTCATAATCTGGATTAACCAAATCCTGATAAAACTCACCCAAAATACGCGATCGCACCATTCCTTTGTAAACAATAGTCCGACAGGAGAAAGAACAGATATAGAAATCATCTGACAGATTTTTGCCGACACGAGAGCGAGCAATGTATAGTTTGCGCTCTAAATCATCTCCTGTGAGTTTATCCGTAGAACTAACGACAATTTGCTCAATATGAGGCTGATAATCCCTTGCTTGTTGACCCAACACTTCTGGGCAGACTGGTACTTCCCGCCAACCCAATACTTGTAGACCTTCCTCTTTGACTATTTGTTCAACGTATTGTTTAGATTCTGGAATTTGAGCTGTATCTTGGGGTAAAAATACCATTCCCACTCCCCAGCTTCCCGCTTCAGGCTGAGTCATACCTTGTTCGGCAAACCAGTTGGCAAAGAGCTTTTCCGGCAGTGCAGTCATGATTCCTGCTCCATCTCCCGAATCGCGGTCAGCACTGCAACCTCCACGATGCTCCATACACCCCAAAGCTTTCAAAGCCTGTTCGACAATTTTATTACTCCGACGGCTATCCTGATAAGCAATAAAACCTACTCCACAAGCGTCCCTTTCTTCCACTAACCATCGCTGACCTTGAAAAGGCTTGCTTGATAAACGTTGCTGAGATAAATTTGTTTTGGTATTATTCGATTCCATTGCTTGCTTGCTCATACGGATTTAATAAAGTTGTTTTGAAAGTCTGCTCTTAAGTTAAGAAAACATGAGTATGTCTGAAAAGCTACGAAAACTCAGCTTATCCGAAGAATTAATTATCGGTTCAAAATCACACAAGATTTTATTTTTTTGCTACAAGATTCACTAATATGATTGCTTGGCAGATAATTCCTCTGACATTTGGAGACGGAAGTTCTACAGATCATTAAATTATAGTGAAATATAGTCAATTTTGATGATACTTAGGAATGTGCAGTCTGAGAACCAACTAAAAGCAATTTACGACTGATTTATCCAATTAGTTAATTAGCTATCAGAAAGTCGCAACTTCCTATTCAGACAATCTCTTAAGGACTTAGCATTTTAATTTCATAGAAGGATATTGTAACCGAAATAACATCCCATAAAAAGCTTTATAGAATACAGTTTTAGTCTAAATATATTGATATTGACATCGATGCCAAATATATTTTTATTATTGTAGTAATAAAGGGGCAACTTTGCTTATATTGTGGGCTAATTCCCCAATTCCCCACCTCTCCATATAACCCAAAATAGTTAACTGATCTCAGTTAGAAACAGCCCTAAGACTATAAGACTAACAATCTAGTTGACTGACAAATCTTTTATTTGTAGGCTGGGTTGAAGTTATGAAACCCAGCAATATCAAGCTTTTGTTGGGTTTCACTGTCGTTCTACCCAACCTAAGAATTCTCAAAGATTTCAGAACTTTTGTCAGTCCATCAGGACTAACAATACCGTTGCGTGGAAATCATATGCACAGAGGCATCCTTTAGTACTTGCTACTTGCTACTTGTTACAAAGAGCGTAACGGCAGTAGCACGAGGGGTGTTTATACTTAGGAGTACTACTGTAAAATAATAAAGACAACTTCAATCGAGCTTTAATTTGCTCTTTTTTTCTCGACTTTTTAGCTGCAATTTATGAAGATTGTGTATGGATAGTTTAATTGTCAGCATTTTATACTAAATTTTTCCATAATTGTCTGTTATCTTTTGGATAAGTTTACTGAGCAATCTCGTGCCGAACAAGAGAGAGTCTTAGGTCTAACTTGAATTAAGTATATATAAATTTTGTTGTTACCCAGTTCAGCCACTAAAACTAACTATGTCCCAATCTACAAAAACTAAATCAGCTGCAAGCAATATTGAAACTAAGCCTACTTCCTCTCAGTTAGGAGTTGCTGCCAGAGAAATTCGACCTTGGGGTTCTTTTACCACTTTAGAAGAAGGAGCAGGATACAAGATTAAACGGATTGAGGTAAATCCTGGTCACCGTCTCAGTCTCCAGATGCACCATCACCGTAGCGAACATTGGATTGTCGTTTCCGGCACCGCTAAAGTGACCTGTGGTGACCAAGAAATGATTCTTGGTAGTAATCAGTCTACTTACGTTCCTCAATGTACTACCCACAGATTAGAAAATCCTGGGGTAATTAATTTAGTGTTGATTGAAGTCCAGAATGGTCAATACTTGGGAGAAGACGATATTATTCGCTTTAGCGATGATTATGCTCGTAAGTAAGTTGATAGCTCTAAGCTAGTCCAGAAAAAGCAGCTCGAACTCCTTTCCTGTTGTAACAAACAGCCTGAATTATTTGCTTAGGTTCAATCTCCATAGTACCAAGGTTTTGCTATAGCATTATTGAACATAGACAAATTAGTAAGACAGGCTGTTTTTTAATGGTTGAGATCAGCTCAACGGCAGTAGCCGAAATCGAACGTATTCAACGCAATAAACATAGATCACTAGATAGTTTTTTAAGGCTTAGAGTTAAATCGGGAGGATGTTCTGGTTTATTTTATGACTTAGAATTGGAGAACACTCTAGAAACATCAAAAGATAATCTAGATCATCAACTAGACGAAAAAGGCGATTATCCCGACCCAAGGGTTGATGCCCGAAGGAGTACAGACGCAATCCCAACTCTTAATGACCGTATCATAGAAATCCAAGGGATTAAATTAATCGTCGATGCTCAGTCTTGGCAATACATAGAGCATCTAAAACTAGACTATTCAGAAGATTTAATGGGGGGAGGATTCCGCTTTTACAATCCTCGAATTAAAAACACCTGTGGCTGTGGTATATCTTTTGCTGCAATTGAATGATTAAAATTGACATCCTCCCACCGTCTCTGACGGGGGATTCCTAAGACTCACGGCTGAAGAAAAGATGATTAGATTAAGAGACTGGCTCAACTCATTTCAGATTTTACTTTTTAATTGACGCACAAGTTAAAAACAATCTATAATTAGAATTTGTCTGCTACTGTGCTATATCTTTTTGAAATTAAGCAACTAAAGGGACTTTAAAACCACACAAACTAGTAACTCATGCCCACTATTCAGCAGCTCATTCGTAGCGAAAGATCAAAATCACAAAAGAAAACTAAATCTCCTGCTCTAAAAGAGTGTCCACAGCGTCGTGGGGTTTGCACTAGAGTGTACACAACCACACCTAAAAAACCCAATTCAGCCTTGAGAAAAGTAGCGAGAGTTCGTTTGACTTCAGGCTTTGAAGTCACAGCATATATTCCAGGTATCGGACACAACCTACAGGAACATTCCGTGGTCTTAATTCGCGGAGGTCGTGTTAAAGATTTACCAGGTGTTAGATATCATATAGTTCGTGGCACTTTAGATACAACTGGGGTAAAAGACAGAGCGCAAAGTCGCTCCAAGTATGGTACTAAGCGCCCTAAGTAGAAGCTTGTAAGCCCAACCCAATTAGACCTGCTGAAGTTAAATAGCTAAGTGACATCCATATTTTAAGAGTTGCAGTTGGAAAATATGATGTTTTAGACAGCAAGCCAATGATGAGAGCTTCAGACAGAACATGTGGTACTGATAATCGTTAGTAATTTAAGAACTAAACCGACTTAGCTAATCAAATTAGTTCCTAGTAGCAGATATCCCTGGTTTTAATTAGCTTGTTTTCTTGATAATTTGCCTTTAAGCAATGACATAACTAATCTTGAAAGTAGCTAAATAGCAATTTTATACCCTCTAACATAAAGTAATAAGCAAATGTCTCGTCGTTCTAGTAACAAAAAACGTCCTATTCCTCCAGACCCCGTTTACAATAGTCGTCTACTTAGCATGACTATCAGAAGAATCATGCGTAGCGGAAAGCAGTCTCTTGCTGCTCGTATTATCTATGACGCAATGGATATGATTGGCGAAAAAACAGGAAATGAGCCAATTGAAGTATTTGAACAGGCAATTAAAAATCTCACCCCTCTGGTAGAAGTGAAGGCTCGCCGAGTTGGTGGTGCTACTTACCAAGTTCCGATGGAAGTTAGACAGGGACGAGGAACTACTCTAGCATTACGTTGGTTAATTCAGTTTGCACGAGCTAGAGGGGGGCGCACGATGGCTACCAAGCTAGCCAATGAAATCATGGATGCTGCTAACGAAACAGGCGGAGCAATGAAAAAAAGAGACGAAACTCACCGTATGGCAGAAGCCAACAAAGCTTTTGCTCATTATCGCTATTGAACTTGAGCAAAAGTTGCTTTGGTTTAATTATTAGATAAAAGTATAGAATTATAAATGGTGCTAAATAAAGTAAGTATTTAGCTATTTCGTCCTGCAAGATGTAAGGAGGTTATTTGTGGCACGTAGTATCCCTCTTGAGAAAGTGCGCAATATAGGTATTGCTGCTCATATAGATGCGGGGAAAACAACAACAACAGAACGAATTCTTTTTTACACTGGCATCGCCTACAAGATGGGGGAGGTTCATGATGGAGCTGCCACTATGGACTGGATGCAGCAAGAGCAAGAAAGGGGAATAACCATCACTGCTGCTGCTATTAGTACTAGTTGGAAGGATCATAAAATCAATATTATTGATACTCCTGGACATGTGGACTTCACTATTGAGGTGGAACGTTCCATGCGTGTTTTGGATGGTGTCATTGCTGTCTTTTGTTCTGTTGGTGGTGTGCAACCCCAGTCGGAAACTGTCTGGCGACAGGCAAATAGATACAATGTGCCGAGAATTGCCTTTGTCAATAAGATGGATCGTACGGGAGCTAATTTTTTTAAAGTTCACGAACAGATTAAAGAACGCCTACAGGCAAACGCGGTTCCCATCCAGATTCCTATTGGCAGTGAAGCTGAATTTACAGGAATTGTCGATCTTGTTAGGATGAAAGCCATTCTATATAAAGATGATTTAGGAAAAGAAATTGAAGAAACCGATATTCCTGATGAGCTAATGACTCAAGCTCTGGAATATAGAGCTAAGATAATTGAAGCGATCGCTGAAACAGATGAAGCTCTTCTAGAGAAGTTTCTCATGGAAGAGGAATTTAGCGAAGCCGAAATTAAAGCAGCAATTCGTCAGGGAACAATCAATGGCTCAATCATGCCCATGCTGTGTGGCTCTGCATTTAAGAATAAAGGAGTTCAAGTTCTCTTAGATGCAGTGGTAGATTATTTACCTGCTCCTCCAGAAGTTCCTCCAATTGCTGGAGAGTTACCTAATGGAGAAGAAGCGGTGCGGCATTCCAGCGATGATGAACCTTTTGCCGCCTTGGCGTTTAAAATTGCTACTGATAAATTTGGTCGCTTAACCTTTGTGAGGGTCTACTCTGGAGTTTTGGCTAAAGGAACTTATGTTTATAACTCTACCAAGCAAAAGAAAGAGCGAATTTCTCGCTTAGTAGTCTTAAAATCTAATGATCGCATTGAGGTGGACGAACTTAGGGCTGGTGATTTGGGTGCAATAGTTGGTCTTAAGGTAGCAGCCACTGGAGACACTTTATGCGATGATAAACATCCCATTATTCTAGAATCTCTGTATGTTCCTGAACCAGTAATTTCTGTAGCAGTAGAGCCTCAAACCAAGAGTGATGTGGAAAAGCTAGCTAAAGCTTTACAAGCCCTTTCTGATGAAGACCCAACATTTCGCGTTAGCATCAATCCTGAAACTAATCAGACTGTGATTGCGGGTATGGGAGAACTTCACTTAGAGATCTTAGTGGATCGCATGCTAAGGGAGTTTAACGTGGAAGCTACAGTGGGCACACCCCAGGTCGCCTATCGGGAGACAATTCGTCGGAGTGCTCAAGGGGTAGGTAAATACATCAAGCAAAGTGGCGGCAAAGGTCAATACGGTCACGCCGTCTTAGAGATTGAACCTGGCGAACCAGGATCTGGTTTTGAGTTTGTTTCCAAAATTGTTGGGGGTATAATTCCCAAAGAGTTTATCCCTCCTATTGAACAAGGGGTGAAACAAACTTGTGAATCTGGTATCTTGTCAGGATATCCTTTGATCGATATCAAGGTCACTTTGGTAGATGGTTCTTACCACGATGTAGACTCTAACGAGATGGCTTTCAAGGTCGCTGGTTCGATGGCAATTCGGGATGCGGTTATGCAAGCTGCGCCTGTAGTGCTAGAGCCGATGATGAAAGTTGAAGTTGAAGTTCCCGAGGATTTCTTGGGAGACGTAATTGGCGACTTAAACTCACGTCGAGGCAACATTGAAGGTATGAATTCTGAAAGTGGCATAGCAAAAGTTGATGCTCAAGTTCCTTTGGCAAAGATGTTTGGTTATGCTACTGACATTCGTTCTAAAACCCAGGGAAGAGGCATCTTCTCGATGGAGTTTAGTGAATATAGCGATGTTCCTCGCAATGAAGCTGAGGAAATTATCGCCAAAAATAAAGGGAACACTTTAGTTTAAATTAGGAATAAATAAATTAATGGCACGCGCAAAGTTTGAACGAAATAAAGAACACGCTAATATCGGCACAGTAGGTCATGTAGACCACGGCAAAACTACTTTAACCGCAGCAATTACTCTTGCTTTGGCTGCTCTAGGCACTGCAAAAGCCAGAAACTACGAAGATATTGATGCTGCTCCTGAAGAGAAAGCACGTGGTATTACTATCAACACTGCTCACGTAGAGTATGAAACGGCAAATCGCCACTACGCCCACGTAGACTGTCCTGGACACGCCGATTATGTAAAAAACATGATTACTGGTGCAGCTCAAATGGATGGTGGCATTTTGGTCGTATCTGCTGCTGATGGCCCCATGCCTCAAACTCGCGAACACATCCTATTGGCTAAACAAGTTGGTGTTCCTAGCTTGGTAGTTTTCATGAACAAAGAAGATCAAGTTGATGATGAAGAATTACTTGAGTTAGTGGAATTAGAAATTCGCGAGCTATTGAGCGAATATGACTTCCCTGGTGATGATATTCCCATCGTTTCTGGTTCTGCCCTGAAAGCAGTAGAAGCTCTGACGGCGAACCCGTCTATCAAAAAAGGTGAAGATAAGTGGGTTGATAAAATCTATGACTTGATGGAGCAAGTTGATGCCTACATTCCTACTCCTGATCGCGAAGTAGATAAGCCCTTCTTGATGGCGGTAGAAGACGTCTTCTCGATTACTGGTCGTGGTACAGTGGCTACTGGTCGTATTGAGCGTGGTGTAGTTAAGGTTGGCGAAACTATTGAGATCATTGGAATCAAAGACACTCGTAGTACTACTGTTACTGGAGTAGAAATGTTCCAGAAAACCCTAGATCAAGGTATGGCTGGAGACAACGTAGGTGTTTTGCTCCGTGGTATTCAAAAAGACGAAATTGAGCGGGGTATGGTTTTGGCTAAACCTGGTTCAATCACTCCTCATACTGAATTTGAAGGAGAAGTATACGTCTTAACCAAAGACGAAGGCGGTCGTCACACTCCTTTCTTCAAAAACTACCGTCCTCAATTTTACGTTCGTACCACTGACGTAACTGGCACAATCACTGACTACACTGCTGATGATGGCAGCGCGGTAGAAATGGTCATGCCTGGCGATCGCATCAAAATGAATGTAGAGCTAATTAACCCGATCGCTATTGAGCAAGGAATGCGTTTTGCGATTCGTGAAGGTGGTCGTACTATTGGTGCTGGTGTAGTCTCGAAGATTATTAAGTAGTCCTTAGGACAACCTACATAGAACGAACAACTTAACCCTGGGGGAGTGGGCTAAGCCAGTTAAAATCATACTAGCTTGGTCTGCTCTCTTAGTCATGTGAGAGAATAGATTTTGGCAGACAGTATTTTCTGCAAGTCTACTCTTGACCGACATTTTATTAAATATCTGTACCTCGAAAACTAAAGAACATGGCAACGATCCAACAACAAAAAATACGCATTCGCCTCAAAGCCTTTGATCAAAGATTACTGGATACATCCTGTGAAAAAATCGTTGATACAGCAAATCGGACTAATGCCTCCGCTGTAGGGCCAATTCCCCTACCGACCAAAAGAAAAATTTACTGTGTTTTGCGATCGCCTCACGTAGATAAAGACTCTCGCGAACACTTTGAAACTCGCACTCACCGTCGCATTATTGATATTTATAAGCCTTCTTCCAAAACTATTGATGCTTTGATGAAGTTAGATTTACCTGCTGGTGTGGATATTGAAGTTAAACTTTGAATTTTAGACCAAAAAATAGACTTATTTTTTGTAACCCTTTAGATTAGTGTTCTGGAGGGTTATTTTGCTAGATACCCTCTGAAGAAAAATCAGCTAAAGTAAATAAGTAGTAACATTATTTATATTTATAAACAAATTTAGATGGCATCTTCTTCAATCGCAGTCAGAGAATTACCTTTATTTCCCCTTCCTGAAGTAGTTTTATTTCCCAGCCGTCCATTGCCGCTACATATTTTTGAATATCGCTATCGGATTATGATGAACACGATTTTAGAGAATGATCGTCGTTTCGGAGTCTTATCAATTGATCCCACAACAGGAGCGATCGCCGAGTATGGTTGTTGTGCCGAGATTCTCCATTTCCAGCGATTGCCAGATGATCGGATGAAAATGTTGAGCTTTGGTCAGCAAAGATTTAGAGTCTTAGAATACGTTCGGGAAAAGCCTTACCGTGTTGGCTTAGTGGAGTGGATTGAAGACAAACCACCGACAGAAGATTTAAGCCCGATGGCATCGGAAGTAGAAGCACTGTTAAGGGACGTAGTGCATCTTTCTGCCAAGTTAACCAGTCAAAAGATTGAGCTTCCTGATGATTTACCTAGTTCTCCTACCGAACTGTCTTATTGGGTTGCTAGTAACTTATACGGAGTCGCATCAGAACAACAAGCCTTACTAGAAATGCAAGATACTCTGAAGCGTTTACAACGAGAACAAGAGATTCTTAGTTCCACCCGTAGTCATTTAGCTGCCAGAACCGCACTTAAAGACGCTTTGGAGGATTAATTCCCAACTGCCAACTCCTAACTCCTAACTCCTAACTCCTAACTCGTTTCTGATATTGGCAAAAGATTATAGTTACCAAACACTTTTAAAACTTCTGTACAGGCTGATAAATCGTTCAGAGCGTCTCTAATCTCCGCATCATGAGAATTACCCTCTAAATCAATAAAGAAAATATATTCCCCCAAGGAACGTTTACTGGGACGAGACTCAATTTTGCTGAGGTTAATATCTCGACGAGCAAAAATTTCTAAAGCTTTGACTAATGCTCCAGGGGCATTTTCAGGAAGACTAAAGGCTAAGGCAAGATGGCTACCGCGTTCGCTAAGATCAGAGCTGATAATCCAAAAGCGAGTACAATTATCAGAATTGTCCTTGATATCTGATTCTAATAATGGTACTTGGTATAACTCAGAAGCCCTAGGAGAAGCAATGGCAGCCGCCATCAAATCATCTTTAAGTAGCTTAATTCCCTCCGTAGTTGATTTCGTAGGCACAAGCTGAACCTGGGGCAGAAAATTTTCTAGCCACTTCTGACATTGAGCCAGGGCTTGAGGATGAGAATAAACTGTTTTAAGCTGTTTTAGCGATCGCCCAAATGATAATAATCCATGGGCAATCGGTAAAGTCAATTCTTGATGTACCTGGAGATTAGTGGATTGCCATAAAGTATCTAAGACAACAGTGACGCTGCCTTCAATCGAGTTTTCGATGGGAACTACAGCTTGGTCAATATCACCTTTGATTACAGATTGCATCGCTTGAGCAATACTAGGATAAGGACATAGAGTAGCGGTTACTTGTTGGTTGTTTGCTAGCCAGTTTGAGTAGGCTAGGGCAGCAGTCTCCGAATTAGTGCCTGTCGGGCCAAGGTAAGCAAGGGTAAGCTTCATAAAAACTTGGTAATTACAACATAAAAGTATAAAGAAGGTATCATTTTTTTACATATGAACAGATTAGTCACGAAATGTAACTTAAGATAAATCAATAGTAAAAAAAATCAGTATTTTCACTTATGTACGTTAGTTTCAACGCCTCAGAGTCAGTTCATATATCGGTTAAGAATCAAGCAACGCCAATACAGCACTATTTGCGTCAACCAAAAAGGTTAGTTGAGGCGATCGCCGATCCACAGTTAATGAAACAAACATCCGACGACCTATATGAATTAAAGATGCGCCCGATTAACTTTATGGAACTATATCATTTTCAGCCGATTGTGCTGCTTAAAGTATGGTCTGGATCTCAAGGTAGTGTCTATTTAAAATCTGAAGATTGTATTATTAAAGGTGTTGACTATATTAACGAACGTTTTTCTCTTAAGCTTAAAGGTATTTTATATCCCCAGGAACTAAACGGAGCAACAATTTTAAAGGGTCAAGCCGATTTAGAGGTGGGAGTAGGATTACCCACTGCTTTGATGTTCACTCCTAAGCCATTTTTAGAAAGAACTGGCAGCAAATTGCTCAGAGGTGTTTTAAGTAGAATGAAGCACAAGCTCTCCACCCAATTAGTACAGGATTATTATACCTGGGTATCTCAGTCAACTGAGTTAGAACCAAAAGCTGCCGCTGAATTATTACCCAATCTAGATCTAGGATGCTAAACAAAGGCGGGAATTTTAGTTTGCAGAATTTCGGTTGACAACAGCTATTGACAGGATTTGAACGAACGACGATGTTCGACACATATCCCGTAGCGCTTGATAGCTAGACGATGTTTAGCAGTGGGATAGCCTTTATTGTTTGCCAAATCATATTCAGGATATTGTGGGGCTAAATCAACAATCAATTGATCTCGCCACACTTTAGCCAAGATACTGGCTGCCGCGATTACGGGCGATCGCAAATCACCTTTAATCACCGTTTTCTGGGGAATATTGAGATTGGGAATCGAAAATTTCCCATCTACCAGACAGATATCTGGAGTGACTTGCAAGCCCACTAGACATCGCTTCATGGCCAACAGTGAAGCCTGTAAGATATTCAGCTCATCTATTTCCGCAACTGTAGCATAGCTAACGTGCCAGTCAGCAACTACTTCTTTTATGGGCTGAATCAATTCCTGACGCTGCTGGGACGATAATTTTTTGCTATCTTTGACTCCTAGAGCAATCAACTGGGGCATAGCTGAAAGCGGTAACACTACTGTTGCGGCAACTACCGAACCAAGCAAAGCACCGCGACCAACTTCATCAACTCCCGCAATTAAAGTATTTTGAGCAGAAAACTCTGCTAATAATGAGTCATCAAACAGTTGTTTATTCATTGGCAGAAGTTGAGGAAGCTGCGTACTCTTGCGGTCGTACTAGTTTATACCGTTGCTCCTCTGGCAGCGGATGAACGGCGACGACGACGGCGACCATTAGTAGGCTCTGGCTCAGTAATAGGCTCAGATTCAGTTTCAGCCTCCGCCTGAATTTGAGGTTCTGGCTCAGATTGCTCCTTAACTTTTGCCCTTCTACCTCTGGTTTTAGGTTTTCTTTCGCTCTTAGACTGCTCTACAGTGGCTTCTGTTGCTGTCTCAGAATCCGCTATCGTTAATTCCTCACCAGGTTTTTTGACGTAGACCAAAACTGATTTAGGATCTGTGGACTCTTGGTTAGCGTATACCAAAGGAGAAACACCCATTAGAGCATAAATTTCCTGTTCTAAATCTCCCATCTCTACCGTAACTTTTTCTAGATTAGTTTCATCTCGACGGGGCGATCGCGATTGAGAACGGGATTTTGATTCTTCTCCATTATTTTCTTGATCTTGAGAGAGATTTTCATCAGTTGACGTAGCTTCCTGCTCCATCAACTCATCTTTAATCAACAAATCGTTACGGCGACTACGGCGACGACGACGACCATTAGTATTGGCACTTTGTTCTTGGTAGTTAGGATGGTTGAGTAAATCTGGCGATTGATTATTATCGTCGTATCTCAGGCTGGGAGTGGGTTTACTCGAAGTTTCGACTTTCTCCTGTCTTTCTAAAGGAGAAGGAATCACAGGACGGATGCTATTTACGGGTTCACGAATTCCTGCGGGAGTCAGAATCGGTGCAGTTTCCAGTGGTTCTGCTTCTGATTTTCCTGGTAGCTGGGCTATTTGACCTAGACCACCGCAGGTATGGCAAGTTTGACCAAATAGTTCGTAAATATTTTTTCCCTGGCGTTTACGGGTAAGCTCCACTAAACCTAGCTCAGAAAGTTGAGCTATTTGGGGACGCGCCTTATCTCCTTTGAGAGCGTTGTTAAAATGTTCTAAAAGCTTAATTTTATCGCGATGGGAGTCCATATCGATAAAGTCTACGACAATTACCCCACCAATGTTTCGTAGACGTAGCTGACGAGCAATTTCGGTTGCCGCCTCCGTATTTGTCCACAGGACTGTTTCCCTGGCTGTTGCCGAACGAGTGAATGAGCCTGAATTGACATCAATTACTGTCAAAGCTTCTGTGGGTTCGATAATAATATATCCCCCAGATGGCAGCTCTACTCTAGGTTTCAAAGCTTCTCTTACCGCTGCGCTAACGCGATAATAATCTAAAATTGGCTGTGGTTCCCTGTGAGAGTCAATGAATACTCCTTGAGGAGAACGACCACTACTCCAGTTTGCCAATTGCTGCTTAATACGTTTTACCCCCGAGGAGGAATCGACGACGATGGTGTTGACTTCCGCTGAATAGGTATCTCGCAATACCCGTTGAATAAAGTCATCATCGCGATTGAGCAATACAGGAGGTTTGGCGTAGTTTGCTTGATACTGAATTGCTTCCCACTGCTTTTGCAGAAATTCTAAATCTTCCATGATGGCTTCTTCGGCTTTGCCATCTGCTTCAGTTCTAATTAATAACCCCATACCTGGCGGCTTAATCAAAATTGCCAAGGCGCGAAGACGACTACGCTCATTTTCATTAGAGATGCGGCGGGATAGTTTAACTCCTTTGCCGTAGGGCATCAATACTAAATAACGCCCTGGAAGAGTTATATTTCCCGTGAGTCTAGGGCCCTTATTTCCGGTGGGTTCTTTCATTACTTGAACTAGTGCCTTTTGTTGGGGGACTAATAGTTCTGTAATAGCTGCTGCGCTTTTTTTGAGACGCAATGGACCTAGATCTGTAACGTGAATAAACCCATTGCGTTCACTATTCCCAATGTTAACAAAGGCAGCATCGATACCAGGAATAACGTTTTCTACTGTACCAAGATAAATGTCGCTCACTTGTTGATGACCTGTGGCAACAATCAATTCTTGTATTTGTTCTTCCCAGAAAACAGCAGCTATGTGATGTTGTTCTGCGATAATTATCTGTTTTGGCATTAATTTTCCTCAAAAATTCTGCTGGCTATTTATCAATGAGCCTGTCTTCAAACCATGCAATCCATTGACTGAGAAATTGTTAATCATCTATTTTTCGATGTTCCTGAAAGCAAAAAAATTACGCAATAGAAATAAATTAGTAACTTCCACATATATAGCTATATGGCGTTTCGATATTACCAAATAATATTTGTTCCAGCATTCTTGCTGAGTATTTGGCTAACTATCTCTTGTAGAATAAGCTTGCTACTTGCTCGCTCTGGTAAAAGATGTAGTTTAAAAAGAGAATCGCTGGTCGGAAGTAATGAAAATAGATAGCGGAGGCTGTGACTTTATTAAGATTAATCACCGATTACTCTATTGTCCGCTCAAGTAGGTTCGAGATGAGACGAGAAAGTAATTTGTGACCGAGGGTAAAGGCTTTGGCGACTGCTGTAATTTCTATGGTGCGGTCAAATTTTGTGTACTCTGTACTCTAGGTAACGGTTAGCTTAACCGCCTCTAGCGGCGACCGCCAGTTGAACTCACATTCTTCTGACTAGGATTACTAGGCAACCACAAATATTGCTGAGAGGCTACTATACCAAATTTTAACCTAAATATAACCCTGAAGAGCAATCCTTGGCAAGGTAATCAAACTTTCTCTGAACTACATAGCACTACATAGCTGAGTATAGGTCATGATTATTAAGTTTTGCTTATTTCTTGCCTTATTATATCTGCGATCTGCTTAGCTGCGCCAGTTTGTCCTCCCACTGCGGCTAAACTATCACGTATTTTTTGCAGTTTATGGGGATGGGCTAAATAATCTAAAACTAACTTGGCAACTATTTCTGGCTCTAGTTTACCGATTAATTCGGGAACAATTTCTTTTCCTGCCCAGATATTAGGCCAGGCAAATAAGCGTCCTTGTCTAAGCACGAGCCAATTGATTAGTTTGGCAAATGCCGACCCTAAACCTGGAAGATTAGCTAAAATTCCTGGTAATCCATCCCAAGAGCGCATTGCATCTAGCTGTTGGGTTGGCAATAACACAATCATCGGCACTCTCAAGGCGGTTAATTCAGCAGTATTTGCACCGACGGTGGTCAGACATAATCGGCAATTTACTAGAGTTTTGTAAGCAGGGAATTCAGTAATTAGCTCAATTTTAGTCCCTCCAGAGGTTATCAGGTGAGAGACTTGAGTTGCTGTCTCGGTGATTAATTTTCCTTCAACGTTACCCAAAGATGAGATTAAAGGGTTATGTTGCCGACTGGCGTAATTACTGAGAGTAGTTGGATCTAAGGTAGGCGCAACAGGAATAACGAATCGAGCGTCAGGATTTGTCTGTTGAATTTTTTCAGCGATCGCTAAGCATAAGGGAACTCCCTGAAATAGTTTAGCGGGTTTTGAACCGACGAGTAATCCGATCACAGGAACATCGTGATTTGAGGTAGACTGCTGATCTACTTCTAAAGCCACGTCTGCCATTAAATCTCCTACCAGAGTAAACTTATGTTGATATTGTTGGGGAACTGGTTCGATTACTTGGGGATTCATCGCGGCAAAATAGTCTACGAAACGATACCAGCGAGCATCCCATTCGGCATAAATCAAGCTGGAGTATCCTAATCGTTTACTAATGGCAACAGTATAAAATTGATCGCCACCTAAAAAAACGACGATGCCACGTTGGTGCCATTGCCAATTATCTTTAGTTTTACCCCACAGCAAAAAAGTAAAAAAATCGGCGGCTGGTAATACTCGCTCTACTTCAGGATAACTTATGGCGATCGCAGCTTCTTTGCCAGTGCTATGGGGACAAGGGGATAGCAGTACCGAAATTCTGCTCTGGGACATTTGCTGACCTAAAACCTGAGTCAACGCCCTAACTACAGGACGTACCCATGTGGACACCTCTCCAGGGCCATTAGACAAAATAACAATATCAGTTGGCTGCATTTAGGCTTATTGTTAATAATTCCACTGTTGACTGTTAACTGTTGACTGTTAACTGTTCGTTACTTCATAGACAAAGTTTAAAGTAGCCCAACTATCAACATTGAGAGCATAAACATCTTCATTCGGCAGTAGCTCTCTCGTTACTGAACTAGCATCGTGTAAATCTTGCATTAAAGCATTCATTACTGCCACGGGATTAGTGACATTTAATACTTGTTGTTGGTCGAGCTTGAAATTCTGCTGGGTAGCAAAAGCTTTGAGAGTTTCCTTAAAAGGCTGAACAGCCAGCACAACATATAGCGTATTAATACCTACGGAATTGGAAACTCGCCACTTCCAGTAATTTTCAGTCCGAGGAATGATTAATTCCTCTCCAGCAGCGAGCGCAATATTTTCTAGACGGGGTTTTGCTTCCGCAGTTGAGGATTTATCAGGAGTATAGAGAGCATAAATATTACTGTCGGAGTCAGTCGCCAGGATTACAGCATAGAGTTGCTGGTCATCCAGATTACTTAAGGTCAGTTTAATATCTGTTCCTTTGGCAATCAGAGGTAGATTGCGGTTACTATCAGCACTTAAGCCCACCGTGGAAAAAATCGCTTTTTTACTGGTTGATGGCTGTTGATTTGCCGCCAAAAATGTCCCTCTTTGCCAACTAGTAGACTGTTTTTCCTCTCCTGCCGTCAAAGTCACGTTAGCTTTTAAGCGAGAAGAAAATTCATTATTGGTTAATTTTAGCCATTTTGCAGCCAGTAAATTATTAAACTGAGGCTGAAGACGACCAATGGCGATTTTAACAGCTTCTTCTAATCCTGTGGTGGGACCAATCAAATTCCCTCCAGCAGTATAAAGACCATAGCTCAAAGATATTGGTTCGGTTGCTGAATCTGACGTTATTGATTCGGGGGGTTGCTCTAAAGCCACTTTTCCCAGAAGACAATCTGCATTTTGTTCCTTGCTAACCACCACAGAGTTAATCGCGGAAATACTAGCTAAGGCGCTAGTGGCATCGACTCGCTCAATTCTCTCTAAATCGTCATCTAGAGCTAAATTCAAGCTGAGATCTCGTTCTAAAATACGAATCGATTCTCGAACTAATTGTCCTGGTTGTGGTTTAGTGATTGCTGAAGATAATAGTTGAGTTCTGGAGATTAATCCTTCTGTTGATTTTATTTGTAGTTGAGGGGAATAATCTTCGAGGGGAGATACCAAACTCAAACAAGAATTGACCCCATAATTGACCAAAATATTAGCAGGCAAGCCTAAAAGCTTAGTCTCTACACTATTTTTATTAACTTTGCTGACTATACCTACAGCGTTAGGCACATCACTAATAGCTAGATAATAAGCGATCGCTGTTTTGTCAGGATTATTGAGAGTCGGCTGCTGCTGTCTCCCCATAACTTGTTCAACTGTTTCGGCTGTTCTACTTAGAGCTACCTGTACTTTGCTGCTGGGGGTAAGATGCCAAAGATGTTGAGTTAAGGCTTGGGTAAATAGTCCAGCAATTAAACCGTCCCATTGCCTTTCTACCGCCACTTGGTTATTACTAGCGGCAGATAAAACTACTCCAGGGAGGGATGATAATCTCTTACTGGGCTTGAGTCCTTTGACGGCAAAATTATGGCGTAGTTGTGCCAGAAACTCTAGCTCCTGAGAACTAGCCTGTTCTGCTATTTGCGGTATGGAGCGTACTCTAAAGCTACCGTGTTTGCTACGAGGAGTAGTATTAAAACAGGTATCTAGGACAAAAGTGCATTTAGAAGTAGACAGAGATTGTGCTAACACCAACAGGGTTTCTTGCAGAATGCTGTTAGCGAATAAGGTTGTTTTAGAGGATGATAGCCCATCTACGGGCACAAAGCTATTTGCCACACGAAAAGCAGGAGCAATATCTGTTTCTTGGGCAGCTTCGATATCTGAAGCTAACGGCATTTTTATTTGACTGCCATAACCGCTAAAATGAAACAGCACCACATCATCTGGTTTAGCCTGCTTCACCAAATGCTCCACAAAAGTAGTTTCAATATTGGCTCTGGTTGCTTGGCGATCGCTTAAAATGATAATATCACTAGGATTAAAACCAAAACGGTGAATTAGCAGTTCCTGCTGTAGCTCCACATCCATTAAACAACCAGCTAAATCATCATGATAGGGATAGCGGTTGATTCCCACCAAGAGAGCCAGCTTACGATTGGTGGGTTGTGCCAGAGTTTGTTGGTAGTTTTTAATTGAGGCTGCCAGGGGTTCGTTGTTAGCTAGAACTGAAATTCCAGCTTCAGTTGCTCCCCAAGTAAATAATGTCAATCCAGCTTGTTGTAGAAAAGTTCGGCGGTCAAGTCCCATATTAGCTAATAGCTTCCAGATATGCGATCAGCCTATCAATAATAGCTGTTTAGATGTTGGTAGAAATTATAAAGGTTACAGATCGAGGATTTAAACTCCCCAATTTGTAACCTATTATAGTGTTTTGCCTTGACGATTAATAATTATTAACTAACTTTCATGGCTCTGGCTAATTCTTCAGCAACTTTAGGACGAGAAAATTGTGGAGGAGGAGTTTTTCCTTCTCTGAGCATTGCTCTGACTTTGGTTCCTGACAAGTGAATTCGTTCTTCCTTGTTGGCAGGGCTGGTTTTTGCCGTTGCCATTTGTTCAGTTCGAGTACAGTAAAATGCGTGTTCAAACTTGAGGGGAGTAATACCTAGCTCTTCTGGGTCAAATTCGCCAAAGATTTCTTGCGCATCATAAGTGCCATAATAGTCCCCTACCCCTGCGTGATCTCGACCGACTATGAAATGAGTACATCCGTAGTTTTTACGAATCAGAGCATGGAAGATCGCTTCTCTAGGTCCAGCATAACGCATTGCCGAAGGATTAATTGCCAATACAACCCGCTCTGGAGGAAAGTAGTTTTCCATCATGATTTCGTAGCAACGCATTCTCACATCAGCAGGAATATCGTCGCTTTTGGTAGCTCCCACTAAAGGATGGAGGAATAAACCATCAACGATCTCTAAAGCACACTTAATGATGTATTCATGGGCGCGGTGAATCGGATTGCGAGTTTGAAATCCCACTACTGTTTTCCAGCCTTTTTCTTGGAACATGGCTCTGGAAGCAGCAGGATCGATTTGATAATTAGGAAACTGAGGATGGTCTGATCTTTCTAGCAACCAAACGGGCCCTGCAAGATTAACATTTCCCTGTTCGTAGATTACTTTAACCCCAGGATGTTTATCTTCATCAGTGCGGTAAACATTTTCCGCTTCTAATTTTTTGTCGTAGCTATATTTTTCCGTTAGCTGCAAAACTCCGATAAATTTGCCATCAGGATTGTCTAAACGAATCAAGCTACCAATCTTTAGAGGCTCTGCAACTTCTGAGGTTACAGAGAGAGTCACAGGAACTGACCAGGGAACACCGCTAGCCAGACGCATTTCTTTAACAACCCCCAGGTAGTCATTTTCACCCATGAAGCCATTGATCGGGCTAAAACCACCGATCGCAATCATCACTAAATCGGAAGTTGCTCTCTGGTCTAACTGAACTCTGGGTAAAGCATCAGCTTTGCTCAAGAAGTCTTGCTTTTCTTCGGGGGTGGCCAGGCGATCTACTAGCTTACCGCCATGGGGTGCAATCAAATCTGTACTCATATATTCCGTATTTCTATTTATTAGACTGGCTCGGGGCAACTGCGTTAACCAACAAGTAGGAGTTTACACTCGATGTAGAACCAGAACAAGTCAACTTTGTATGTTAATTTTTTGTTATGGTTTTATCATTACCTGTAATCTTATGATAAGTAAATCATATTTTCAATAAATTATGAAAGGTTTGTTTTCAATTAGACAACGTGGTGGGATATGTAACATGAGAGGACGTATGCCTCGCCTTCGGTTTTGTTTGATCCTGAGCCTGTTTATATTACTTTTTAACATAACTCCCTCTAATGCTTGGGCGATGGGCGGAAAACAACCCCCTCTCAATGAGCCTGCTCCCGAATTTGTACTACCTACTAATACTGGCGACGGAAATATTTCTTTGCAGGATTATCGTGGACAATGGGTCGTGCTGTATTTTTATCCTCGGGATTTCACTTCAGGCTGTACTTTGGAGGCTCGACGTTTCCAACAAGATTTACCAGAGTATCAATCGAGAAATGCCCAAATTTTAGGAGTAAGTGTCGATGATGTCGATTCTCATGCTGAGTTTTGTGATTCAGAAGGACTGAAATTTCCTTTATTGGCAGATACCGACGGTAACCTCAGTAAAACTTACGGTTCGTGGCTAAGTGGCATGTCCTTGAGGCACACTTATTTAATCGATCCTGAAGGTGTTTTACGGGCGAGTTTTTTGGGGGTTAGACCGAGCATTCATAGCCAGGAAGTATTAGCTCGCTTAGATGAATTGACAGATGAAGTATCTAGCTAATAAATTTTTTAGTAATGTTAGCTACAATAGTGTTCCGTATCTTAGTTGTTGCCGTGAGTTTAATTAAACTGAATGGAGTCAATAGTTGGTAAAATATTGTGCGATCGCTATCGTATTATTCAAGAGCTAAGTCCTAGTTCATCTCACTTCTACTCAACACAAAGGGCTAGTCCCTATGTACAAGATGTACAACCATTGGAAACAGACTTCGATCCCTGGACGAGTGAGCCTGCGGAAACTTTGAGCCAAGATGATTTTAGGCAAGTTTATCTTGCCGAAGATCGCTCGCAACCGAGTAAAGTTCAGTACATCATAGAAAGATTGCAGCCGAGTTATGATAGCGAGGTTTTAGGCTCTGGGTCATGGCAGAAAGTTCTCCAGGCATTTGTCGCTCAGAGTCAAGTCCTACAAAAGATTAGTCAGCATCCACAAATTCCTCGACTCTGGGATTTTTTTGAGTGCGATCGTGAATTTTATCTAGTTCAAGAATACATCGAAGGATCAAGTTTAGAGCAAAAATTAGACAAGAGCTTGATTGATGAAGCTGAAGCACTTGTCTGGCTGAGAGAAATTGCGGGGATCTTAGAGTTTAGTCATAAATTAGGCGTAGCTCATCTCAATATTCAGCCTTCAAGTTTAATTCAGCATCAAGACGGGAGAAAGTTTCTCAGCAATTTTGCTGTGTTCAAAAACTCTGTTTTGTTAAATTCTCAAAAGTCGCCAAATACAATTGATGCTACTTTGTCTCCTTCAGAAACAGCAGCAGAGGTAGATTGTATAGCCGATATTCAGGCTTTAGGTAAAACTATTATTTTTGCTCTTACTGGTAACTTAGGGTCACCTATTCAGGCAAAATCACCAGATATCAAAGAGTATCAAAAACCAGAAAATTTAGCCAACTATAATTCAGCTAATATTAGACCTGAACTGGCTAATGTGCTCAACAAAATGATAGGAGAATATCCTGATAAATGCTATCACTATGTGGCTGACGTATTAGCAGATCTAGATTTTGAGCAAAACGTAATTACTTTACCCCCACCTGTATTTAATCGTTCTTACTCTTCTTCGAGATCATCAACCAAAGGTAAAAATAAATATAATAATCAAATAAACACTGCTAATTTTAAATTTAAATACATCGATAAATATATCGATAAATATATTGACAAAATAGTTTGGTTGTTATTAGCTCTCCCATTTGCGATCGCGGCTGTCATTCTATTGATTGGAATTAATCGTAACTCTTATAAAGAATTTGCTGATTATGTCAATGATGATTACCAATTTGCCATTAAATATCCTCAAAACTGGTCGCAGCAGCAGCTAGATGATCCTATTACTGGAGAAGTCGTAGTTTTTGCTACTCCTCCAGAAACTACTATGGATTTGTTTATTGAAAAGCTGTATATTTCAGTTGAATACTTACCATCTGAAGCTACTAGTTTAGAACAATATACTCAAATGGTTTTCGAGCGTATTAATCAAACTAGAGGAGGCGAAATCAAAGTCCACGAAGACTATAAAACCACCATAGATAAATCTCCTGCTCGTAAGGTAATTTATTCTCGTAAAGAAGGAGGATTACAGCTTAAACAAATGGAAACTTTTACGATTAAGAATAATCAAGTATATATCGCTATTTATACGGCTGAAAGAGCTAAATTTTCTAAGTTTTATAGTACTGTGGAAAAAATAATTGATTCCTGGGAAATACAATAAGTAGGTGACAATAATTAGGTGGATTAGTAGTTTCAGATACTTGTATCAGGCAGTCAGCTTGTTATGTTACACCATTGTGGTACTCGTTAATTATTGCCAATTTTTTAACTAACCTATAGAAAACGGATCTAGTATCGTCCCCAATCTTATGTCATTAGAAATAATCATTCCAATCGCAGCAGCGATTATATTATTGCTTCTGTTCACCTGGATAATCAAGGTGTTTAAGGTAACTATTAAAACAGCATTGATTGTCGGGGTAATTTTGATACTGTTGCAAATTATATTTGGGGTCAATTCCCAAGAAGTTATGCAAGAAATAATTAACATAGTTGAGCGAGTTCAACAATTAATCGTAGATAATTTTAACTAGGTAATTAAACAGCCAACATTAGGAAAGCTTTAAAGATGACCTCGATACTAATTTTACTGTAAATATTTTTTTGAATTATTAATAATAGGAGCAAGAAGGCGATCGCCTTCGGGAATAAACTGCTGATATTGATATTTAGCTATATTTAATTGGGGTTGAGTCAGAATTTTGCGGAGATAGACTTGTTGTTGCTGGTTAATACTTTGACTAATAATATCGCAGGCTTGATTACCCTGATGATCGGTAATAGTTAACGATGCTCCGCTACTAACAAGAAACTCGACTATATTTAGCCTCATGTTGCCCACTGCATACATTAAAGCAGTTTTACCATCTGCTGCTTGAGCATCAATTTCGGCACCGCTATCCAATAGATACATAATTATCTTGAGCTTGTCCTCCATTGGTCGAGCATCTTGAATACCCAAAATAGCCGTTTTCATCAGGGGAGTTAGGCGATCGCAATTTCTTAAATTGGGGTCTGCACCATTGAGCAGCAAAAGCTTGACAATATTGGGTAAACACCAAAGAATGGCTATTTCTAAAACAGTACGTCCTAAGCTATCTCTGACGTTAGGATCGCCTCCGTATTCTAGAAGTAAACTCAAACATTGTTCTTTGGCAGTAATGTTGTAGGAAAGGTTCGGGCGATCGCCTATCTTCTTTCGGGGTAAGGTAAACCAGATTTTCTCAAATACGAGAAAGATTAATGGCTCAAGAGCTTGACCTACTAAACGAACGTTAGGATTTACCCCCTGCCGCAATAGTTTCTTCACAGCAACAACATTATTTGTCACCACCGCTTCTGCTAACCTCAACTCTTGCTGTTTAGCATAAGACTGAAGATTAGCTACAGTATTAAAAATTACCCAACTCACAAGCTCTAATTTAATCCCAAGTTAGATAGAAAAAAGTATTCTACAACGGCTCAAACCCTTGAAACATAAAGGTTTGTGAATTGCTATTTAAGCGTTCAATCTGACCTTCTACATTGTCAAGTTCGTTTCATGAGGGTCTGTGGGCGTAATCCCATTGCGCCTTTTATAAGCCCCGTCTCCCCCTAAGTTTCCATCCTTTAAACTTTGAGGGAGAATTGACTCACACATGGGTTAACTATTCAACATCAGCAACAACAGGTATGGGAGTACGTCCATAAAGATAGGTTAGATACTTAAGACGACCACTTAATTCCTCATTAAAGGCTTCGGCTCGACAACGCCAACTCCAGTTACCTGTAGGTTGGGAAGGGGTGTTCATCTTCGCATCTGTACCAAGACCTAAAATATCTTGAAACGGTAACACTACAGTATTACCTACTGAACTAAGTGCTAAACGAATCATTGCCCAATGGATACCGTCATCGCAGAGACAACCGATATAATCTACGACCTGAGCCTGGGCTTCAGGCGATCGCTCGTTAAACCAGCCTACAGTAGTGTTGTTGTCGTGAGTACCTGTATAAACCACACAATTGCGATTGGTATAGTTAAAGGGCAAAAAGCCATTAGCCCGATCAGAATCAAAGGCAAACTGCAAAATTTTCATACCAGGAAACTCAAATTTATCCCGCAACGCCTCTACTTCTGGAGTAATTACCCCCAAATCTTCTGCCACAATCGGCAGCTTACCTAGTTGCTTAGCTAAGAGCTGAAAAAACTTATCTCCAGGAGCATCTAACCAAGTGCCATGCATCGCGGTAGTTTCTCCTTGTGGCACTGCCCAATAAGCTTGGAAACCTCTAAAGTGGTCGATACGGATAATATCCACATATTCTAGGATGGCTTCTACTCTTCTAATCCACCATTTAAAATCAGTTTTTTCTAATTCTTCCCAGTCATATACAGGATTACCCCAAAGCTGTCCTGTAGTACTAAAGTAATCTGGCGGTACTCCTGCCATCAACGCTGCTTCTCCCGTCTTGGGGTCTAAGCGAAAAATATCGCGGTGCGCCCAGACATCAACGCTATCATGAGCCACATAGATCGGAATATCACCAAACAGACCAATTCCGTTTTGGTTGGCATATTGCTTGAGTTTTGTCCACTGAGTGAAAAACTGATACTGAGCAAATTTGTGAAAAAAGATCTCATCTGCTAGTTCCGTTGCCCATTTTGCCATTGCTTCAGGTTGGCGGGCAGCTATATCTTTGGGCCATTTATTCCAAGGGCTATCATTATAAGCCTGCTTAAGAGACATAAACAAAGCGTAGTCACTCAACCAATCATTGTGACGTTCACAAAAACGTCGATATTCTTCGTCTTTTGTTGCTAAACCTTGAGCTTTAAAGCGATCGCTTGCCCGTCGCAACAAGGGCATTTTAGTGGCAATTACTCCCTCAAAATCTACTTGATCTAGAGGAAAATCAGGTAGGTGCCGTAATTCCTCCTCGGTTAACAATCCTTGTTGCTGAAGAACTTCAGGACTAATTAATAGCGGATTTCCTGCCAAAGCAGAATAAGATAGATAAGGAGAGTTGCCATAGCCAGTTGGCCCAATTGGTAAGATCTGCCATATTTGCTGGTCACTATTGCTTAAGAAATCGACAAATCGATATGCGTTCTCACCCAAATCGCCAATCCCAAAACGACTAGGCAGAGAAGTGGGATGAAGTAATACACCGCTGGATCTGAAATCTAACATTTATGATCAATAAATTTTAGTGATTTTTGTCTTGATGCCCCAGAGAAACCATAGCTTTTCCAAGGCTTTGGTATCTGCCTAGTTTACAAAAGTTTGGATATAGCAATACGCAATTACATATTTGACACTTGCTACTTGTTACTTGTTACTTGTTACTTTAATTCGAGCAATTAACTAAACGTGTCCTAAGCAGCTAACGTACTGCGATCAGGTTACCTACCATTGTGAAAGACATTGTGAAAGAAATTCCTGCTCAGATGTAGTCAATTTTTGGTAGCGTAATATATTAGGAAAAAAATAACCAAATTAAAACATTATTTAAAAGATTTGCCACTCGGCTATCTTGATTTAGGAGAATCAAACGATGACTATTTTATTTCAGTTGGCACTTGCTGCTCTAGTCTTATTTTCTTTTGTGATGGTAATTGGGGTTCCCGTTGCCTATGCTTCTCCCCAAAACTGGGAGCAATCTAAATCTTTAATCTATGTCGGGTCTGGAATTTGGACTGTTTTAGTTGTGGTTGTGGCAGTGCTGAATTTCTTTGTTATTTAAACCAATAATAAAAAATATTAGCAAGCTGGAAAAAGCGATCGCCATAATCTTACGCGATCGCATTTATTTATTTATTCTTTTAGTTTCAATCTTGTCTTATGGCTGTATTTGAAGGAACTTTTGCAGGGGATTTATCAAATTTACGGATAGCGATCGTTATCGGTCGTTTTAACGATTTAGTAACAGATAAGTTAATCTCTGGCTGTCAGGATTGTTTAAAACGTCATGGTATTGATGTTGAACCCGATAATGGTCAGGTTGATTATGTCTGGGTTCCTGGTAGCTATGAAGTAGCGATGATTGCCCGACAGTTGGCTTTCTCTGGTGGTTACAATGCCATAATTTGCTTGGGAGCGGTAATTCGTGGACAAACACCGCACTTTGACTATGTGGCAGGAGAAGCGGCAAAAGGAATTGCTGCGGCTAGCTTTCAATCAGGAGTACCTGTTATTTTTGGCATCTTGACCGTCGATACCATGCAGCAGGCTTTAGAAAGGGCAGGAATCAAGAGTAATTTAGGCTGGAACTATGCTTTAAGCGCCCTAGAAATGGCGAGTTTAATGCAGCAGTTACAAAATAATCTACCGATCTCAACTTCTAGTGCCGATTTGCCTCCAGGAAATGAGACTATTGCTTTACCCAAGGTTGCAGGTCAGAATGTATCCAGTAGCGAATACTAGTACCGCTACGCTCAAGTAACAAGTAACAAGTAACAAGTGACCCTTCGGGTATGTCCTTCGGACACGCTACGCGAACGGCAGTAAATGCGGACAAGCCCTTTGTTTGTTTCAAGTCGTTGAAACCGACAGAGCGTTATCCTAAAGGATAACGCTCCGAGACCGAAGGGAATCCTTTAGGGCATATAGCTCCGCGTCGTAAATCCTGTGGTCAACCCACAGGAACCGCCCCTTCCCAACGGACTGTCTCACAAGTAGCAATTCAAATACTGTCAAGGTTTCAAGTTAAATAAATGGTAGCTTTATTTTCCCCCACGTCTACTAGTAGAAGAAGTAATTGTGGAAGAAGTAATTAAGAATTCATTTGTTGGCAAAAGAACAAAGTTAAGATTGAATATATCAATCCCGTCTAGATGGAAGAACGGTCGTTTTACTAACGATTATTTATCTCGAATTTGACTTAGGGAGAAAATACTGCAAATTGTTTGTTTCATTAAATTTACAGTTCTCTTGAAAATATACTGATATTGATTGCCATTAGCGATCGTGAATAGCCAAGAATTCCATGATGATTATTCCCATAATGATTTAGCCCCAGCACATCATTTAGATCTCGACGATCAGACATCTTTGTTAGAACATTCTGCCTCCAGAGCTTTATCTCCAGAAGTGTCCCAGAAGCTACTTTGGGATATCTATCAACATACTACCGCAGCTATCTGTGTTATCGAAGTAACCAAAGAGCAGAAATATCGCTATCTGACTCTTAATCCTCTCTGTGAAAAATGCCTGGGGACATCTACTGCCAATTTAAAGCATAAATCTCTCGAAGAAATATTTTCCCCAGAAAAAGCCCAGCTACTTATTCAAAGTTACAACAGATGTGTGCGATCGCGTAAAGTCATCTCGTTTGAAGAATGCATTTTAGAGAGAAATGGTGGTAATTGCTGGCTGACAACTTTAAATCCGCAACTGAATTCTCAAGGGGAAGTTTATCGTTTAATCTCTACTAGCGTTAATCTTCATCAAAGCTGCCATATCGAAGCTCAAATGAGAATTGAAGCTAGCCGACAACAGCTAGAGCAAGCACTAAAATTCCAAGAATTAGTCAGCAGTATCACTAAAGGAATTCGTGACAGTCTGGATGAAAGCAAAAACCTCCAGAAGGCAACTGAGAGTTTGACCAAGGGATTAAATATTAAACTTTGTCAGATAGAGTTATACAAACGCCGCCACAGCATAACTGAAGTGGTTTACGAATATCCCCTAATCTCTGCCGAACAACCTATAATTCAGCGTCAGGTTGCCAGTTTTCCCGAATTATACCATCACCTATTAGATAAGAATCCACTACAATTCGTTGATTTTTTACCTATCCCAGGGTTCCCCGAGTACCAGGCAACTCGCCTAGCCTGTCCTATTTTTGATGATAGTGGCATCTTGGGTAATCTTTGGTTGTCGCGACCCAAGGAAGAACTGTTTGAACTCTGGGAAATTCAGCTAGTACAGCAGATCGCCGCTCAATGTGCGATCGCTATGCGACAGGCAAGACTATATCAAGGGAAACAAACCCAGGTTCAAGAATTAGAAAAGCTCAATTTGGTCAAGGATGATTTTCTCAAGACTATCTCCCATGAATTACGTACCCCCATGAGTAGCATCCGCTTGGCAGTCAGTACGTTAGAAACTTTGCTGGAGGCAGAAATAGGTTCAGCCAAATCTCCCACCCTAGAGAAGGTGATGAATATTTTTCATGCTTCCTTTAAGCGACAAAATCAGCTCGTAGATGATCTGTTAACTCTTTGCTACGTTGATGTTGCTAGTAAACCCGAACTTTGGCAGTCCATTGATCTCACAACTTGGATTGACCAGATAGTGAAAACCTATTCCATACTCACCAAGCAGCAGCAAAAACCTGAATTAAAGCTTGCTCCAGATTTACCCCCCTTGCACTCAGATCCTGCAATGCTCAAGCGAGTAGTCAATGAACTACTCAACAATGCCTATAAGTATACTCCTGCTGGAGGTACGATCACAATTTGTACCGAGAAAACCGCTAACAAAATACTCCTTAGTATTAGTAACTCGGGAATCGAAATTCCTTTACATGAGCAAGAGCGTATCTTTGACAAGTTTTATCGTATTCCGAATCATGATCCTTGGCAACACGGTGGCACAGGCATTGGTCTAGCATTAGTCAAAAAGTTAGTAGAACTATTAGAAGGAGAAATTACGGTCAAAAGTCAAAATCAGGTCACTACTTTTATGCTTTCTTTCCCCCTAAATTGACTTGAAAATTATAGAGGAGGGCGATCGCATTGGTGATAATCTATTTTATAGCTTCGATATAAGCGCGATCGCTTTTTAAATAATTTCAGGTTTAAGGTAAATAATATGATCGCGCCAATTGGCTAGCTTTTGATTGTCCCAGAGCCAAATGATTGCTTTGACTAGTTTGCCCAAGTTATTCGGTGGAATTGAGCGATAATCGATAAAAATTACTCCTGAATACTGGATATTGCTTTGTCCCCACTCAATTAGAATTGGTGGAACCGTCTGTTGATCATAGGTAATTAAAGTTAACTCTTCATCAGACGCAGCCTTGAGAATGGTTTCATCAGGTACACCTAAATAATGACCATGGTGCCAAGTATGGATACTCAAGATTGTAATCTCTGGACGCTTTGTTGCTATTTGCTTGGCTATTTCTGGAGATATTTGCTCGTCCAATAAAAAAGACAGCATGGTATTTAGGAGTCTTCTTCCAGAACATTTTGGGGAATTGAGATCAGTTCAGTTTGGGGTAAGATTCGTTTGAGAGTTGTATAGTTAATTGCCATGTCATCGGCGATCGCATTAGCTATTTCTTCTGGATAGGCTTCTGCATAATTAAACGCTGCTTGTACCCACTCTATTGATTTTTGTAAATGACTAGCAGTTTGCTCTAGGTTGCGCTGATACTGTTCTGCCAGCATAATTACTTGCCATACCGCTAAATTAGAATTCTTTAGATAAGCTTGCCTGCCTACAGGAGAATTACGAAACTCAATGTAAGCAAACTCAGTTTCTCGTAAAGATTCCTCAATTAACATTGCCCCAGTTTCACTAGTAGTCTTGCCTAAACGACGAGCCAATCTTTGCAATCTTGCTTCTGTTTCTTCTGGCAATCTCGTACTAACTACTTTAGACATTGAATTTAGGTTTTATTTATTAATTATGATTACATTGTAACTGACAGTTACCATGATCTTAACTGAGAAAAAATAAGGCGATCGCATTGGGAGTAATCTCTTTGATAGCTTTAATTCTGAGAAAACAAGATTTGAAAGCCTGTTAAAGTAAAATTTTGTAAAAAATATAGTGAATAAATCAATGAGTAAAAAACTAAAATCCCTATCAGTAAAGGAATTGCAACGATTTTAGTCTTATAAATTATAAAATATCCATGTTCTTACAAACATATTAGAGATCTATTATAGAGATAGAGATATATAGCAATTCTCACAGTAGTGAAGTACATCTTACTTCTGACTACATGCAGAGATTAGCCCTTTGTGCCTCAAAACGCTCAACTTTGTAACTCATGAGTCTGAGAACCGCTATAGAGAATTACAGCGTTGCTGAATGTGTAATGCTAAAGCAGTGTTTCACCTATCTATCTGTAAACGAAAACTACTTAAAAGCTGATAAC
>CBDUCX010000013.1:0-34767 GCA_965365755.1 uncultured Pleurocapsa sp. | reverse complement strand
CGGCTACATCAAGGATTTGGGAATCCCCCACGTCCCGTGGCGGGAGGATGTCAATAAGGCGCAAGTCCCTTGAGTTCTATCATGAATGTTTAAATTTGATTTATTCATATAAGGCGATCGCTGAATTTGGCTCAACAACGACTACCCTATCGGCAGTTAAGTTACCCGTTGCTGCCCCTGCTACTGCACCACCGATGATTTCTGCTGCCCCTGCATCGCCGAAGACTTCACCTAAAATTGTTCCCCCTGCTGCGCCAATACCCGCATCTTCAGCGACCGCTCCTGCGGAAGTGTCGCGGGGATCTTTTTGATCTTTAATTATTCCTGAAGAGGCATCAATACTATAGCTATAATCACCATAAGTTACTGCTTCTGCCACATAGCGTAATCCACCTTCGGTGGGGACATATTTACCGACTATAGTTGCCCCAACGGGAACAACTATGCCATCAATTTCTCCTCTTTCTTGAGCTATTAAATTATAGGAATAAGTGCGATCATTATTTAGATAGAGTGTTTCTGATTGCGCGCTATTGGCTAACAAATTAGCATTGGATTTTTGCACAATTAATATTTGTGACTTGTTCTGGCTTAAAGATGGTTGAGGATATAGGGATATACCACCAACTAAAATGACCAAGGTAGCGATATAACTATTGATTTTAAAGTTGTTTTCTTTTTGCTTATGATTATCAAACATGTTTCAACTATTTTTTATCTTATCTATTTATAATTTTATTTTTTAGTTACTAATAATAACTCTGTGAAAAGTTAGATATAGTAATAAGTAGTTATATTAAGACATTAAATCAATCTATTATTTGTTCTTAAAAGAATGCAATCGCCGTTGCAAAGCAGAAATATCTATATGGCGATCGCTTGACTAAAGTAGATATTTGTATGTTCACTACCCTATTTCGCTTGGATGCAGTTTATACAAATCTTGATGCCAATGCCAAAAGTTGATTTGCTTCTGGGACTTATCGGTTTGAATTGCGATCGCCCCAAGATAATCTGTTGCAGGAAGGCAAGGATAAAGTGACCAGTCTGCTGCTGCGGCTTTGTCTCCCTGAATTGACTGTAAACGAGGAGATCGAGGCTGGTTAAACTCTATCTCTACACTATCTAACGAACCTGCCAATCCTGTTCCTACAGCCTTTAAATAAGCCTCTTTCGCTGTCCAAAGTGTAAAAAATAGCTCTGGTTGTGCCTCTTTTTCTGTGGTTCTAAGTAACTCATATTCTCTGACAGAAAAAAAGCGTTGAGCAATTTTGAGTGCATCTGTCATTTCTCTGATGTATTCGAGATCTACACCGATCAGATCATCATAAGTAAAGCCGTACAGGGCATATTCTTGAGAATGAGAGATATTAAATTGCAGGGAACTTGGGTGCTGGGAAGTTGATAATCGAGGTTTTCCGCGATCGCCATAATCAAATTGTATTTCACAGGGGCTTATGGATAAATAATTAGCCAATAACTGTCTTAAAATACCTCTAGCAGCAGTAAACCTGGTTTTAAGGTAAGGAAATCGAAATTTATTCCCTCTAGCTACTTCATCGGGGGATAGAAGACTTGTTAAATAAACTATTTCAGCATCAGGCAAATCGAGATTAGCACGCCAAACATGAATCTGATTATTGTTTAATATTGGCGGTTGTATAGGATTTTGCCAGACTGCATCTATAGTCATACCAGTTAATATGTTTAGGTTATTGGGCGATCGCATTTTATTTCAACTCATCTTCGATTTTTTTTATTGCCGTTGATTCTATCTCTAACGAAGAAGGTTGTAATAACTTTTGAAGTTGATTAACATCTACACTGGCAATAGCTTTATATCGCTGTTTTAGTTAATTAATGATCCGTCCCAGCTTTAATTATCTTAAATAATTCTTTTTTGTCTTAATAAAAAGACTGTAGAGTCATTTAGCTTGGGGAGTCATTCTCAAGAATTTCTGATTAATGAGAATGAGTCTCCCTAAATCAATTGGTTAGCGTAAAACTTACGCTAACTAGCTCCCCCCTCGATCAGATTAACTTTTTTGTTCAAGATTCAATCCTGCTTTTTGAGCGATTTCTTTCATGTTTCATCTGTGGGGCTGATGGATGTGGGTCAGAATATAGCTTCAACTATTTCTTCTATCTCTTCTCTTTCTAGAGTAAAAAGTATTTCAAATCAACTAGGTTGAGGAGTACTTTTTAAATCAACTAGGTTATCGTCAACATAATCCACTGCTTCTCTGAGAGCCATTGTGCGATCGCTTATTATATTAGCCGCAGGAATTTGTTCCATGACACCCATCTTTCTCAGACGTTTTTCTGCTTGCCCGCTAACCCCCACAATAAATACCTGACGACCTTTTTCTACCGCTTCGGCGATCGCATTTTCTAATGCTAAAGATGAGGTTACACCTAAAATAGGTACTTCTGATAAATCTAAAACTAATGCTTGATAATCATTGATTAAATTGTGTTCGCGAGAAATTGCTTTGGCTACACCAAAGATCATCGGGCCACTTAGATAAAATAACAGTACGCGACCATTAGCTCTTTCTAATAATTGTTTCTCTTCACTGTTAAGCTCAATCTCTTCATCATCATAAGTAACTGCTTTGACTTTATCAGCACGATGGTTAGAAAGACGTTCGATAGTGAGAATATTAGCAACAAATACCCCAACACCTACCGCCACAATTAAATCGACAAATACCGTCAGGGCAATTACCCCATACATAATAATTGCTGCTTTAGGAGAAATTTTATGAGCGCGTTTGAGGAAACCCCAATCCACAATATCCATCCCAACCTTAAAAGCAATTCCTGCTAGTACAGCGCTAGGAATAACGGATAAATATTGACTAAGACCCAAAACTACTACTAGCAAAACTAAAGCTCGGCTCAACCCCGATAAAGCAGTTCTACCCCCAGATTGGATATTAACCACCGTACCCATAGTTGCGCCAGCACCAGCAATCCCACCAAACAAACCAGAAACTAAATTACCAACCCCTTGACCAATTAATTCTTTATCGGATTTATGTTCAGTGCGAGTTAAACTATCTGCCACTAAGGAAGTGAGCAATGCATCAATACAACCCAACATAGCTAAAACCAGAGCATCAAACAGCATTGTCTGAAGTTGACCAGCACTAAAAGTAGGTAACTGCAAGCTAGGTAAGCCAACTGATATTTCTCCAATACGACGAATATCTGCATCACCAAGTAAGAAAACAGCAATTACAGTCCCGACAATCAATGCTAGTAGCTGAGGAGGCAAAAATTTCTTTAACTTAGAAGGATAGAAAAAGAGAATCGCCACAGTCAAAACAGCGAGGAAAGTTTCCAAGGGATTAATATTAGATATCAGAGACGGGAGATTTTGTATTGTCCCGATTACTCCACCCTTGGGACTAGCCTGTCCTAAAAACGGCGCAGTCTGCAAAATAATTAGGATTACCCCAATACCCGACATGAAGCCAGATATAACTGTATAGGGCATTAAAGTAACGTATCTACCAAGTTTTAAAAATCCAAAAATAATTTGAAAAATACCCGCCAGCATTACTACGGTAAACGCCATTGCCAAACCCTGTTCAGGATTAGCAGCCGTAAGAGAGGCAATTACTGCGGTCATCACTACAGTCATTGGCCCTGTTGGCTCGGAAATTAAAGTGGGAGTACCGCCAAACAGTGCTGCAAAAAAGCCAACTAAAATCGCGCCCCACAGTCCCGCAGAAGCTCCTGCGCCCGAAGCTACACCGAAAGTAAGAGCCATTGGTAGGGCGATAACCGCAGCAGTGATACCACCAAAGATATCGCCTTTTACGTTTCTAAAGTGAATTCTATTAGTAATTGACATTTTAAAGTCTTAGATTATTGCGTATTGATTAATTTTACTATGTTTTAAGATTTTATTATTGACAAATGAATAAAAATTATGTTAATCGAAATGATTATACATATGACTCAACTATAGAGCTATTCCCCAAAAACATAAGATGAGGTCAGCCATTAGATCACATAGGCTTTTAACCTTGTTCAATATTTTTATAGATTAAAAACTATTATAATATTTTTATAGATTGATTTTTATCTATGTGACTATAATAGAGTAATCAGGAACAAAAGCAAAATTTGAAGCTGGGGATTTTTTAATCTGAAAACGAAAAAGAGCTTATGAATCAAACTTTTGGTTGAATAAAGGGTATTGCATCAAGAAAGTGTGGGGTTTATAAAATCACAACGTCCTAAAAAAGTTTAACTAATTCGTAAAATATTTTGAAGCAAACGATAATTAAACGCCATCAATAGGAGATAATCAGGCTGCATTTTAAATAAATTTTGACCTGAAATAGTCGTTTTGTACTTTAGCAGGGGAAAAATTTTTTAGTTAACTGGAGATTAATAATAAAAATGATCTATTCAACTTTAATTGCAGCAACTTCATCTTTTCCTTTATCTGATGGTTGGACTCCAGCAATAGGTATAGTCATGATTCTTTGTAATGTGATTGCTATCGCTATTGGTAAATCTACGATGCCTAATCCTGGTGTTGGCCCAGCCTTACCAATGCCTGAAATGTTTGGTGGTATGGGCTGGGCTGCTTTATTAGCAACCACTAGTCTAGGTCATATAATTGGCATTCTCACAATTGTCCTGCTAGATACCTACGGTATTATCTAGATTATCTAGTTGATAAGTTACAGATTTTTGCGGTTGACTACTCCCCCAGAATCAAGCAACGTTTTTCTGGGGGACTCCAATTCGAGTGCAGCGAGTTTTAAACCGATTTCTTTTTTGAATGTTGTGGATTACGCCATCAATATTGTAGAGCAGATATTACCACCTCGTTCGGTAGGGAAGGTGGTAGAGCCTTCATAGTAAACATTGTTGGACTCAGGTTATGTTAAGAGTTGGTCTTTAGCAGGAGTAAACAAGAAAGAGTGAAACGAGGAACACTATACGGTGTTAGCGTAGGGACGGGAGATCCTGAACTAATTACAGTCAAAGGATTACGAATCTTGCAAAGTAGTCAAATAGTCGCTTTCCCGAAGGGCATCAATAACCGTCCAGGAATAGCTCAAAATATTATTTCTAGTTGGCTGCAACCTCATCAACAAACTCTACCCTTGGAATTTCCTTACGTCCAAGATGCACAACTGCTGCAAATAGCTTGGAAAAAAGCAGCACAGGAAGTTTGGCATTATCTGCAACAAGGAATAGATATCACTTTTACCTGTCTTGGCGATATCAGTTTTTACAGTACCTTCAGCTACTTAGCTCAAGCCCTACAACAGTTAGATCCTGAAGCAAAAATCGAAACTGTTCCTGGAGTTTGTTCGCCGATGGCGATCGCATCTGTCCTTAAAATTCCCTTAACGGTTAATCATCAGCGCTTAGTGATCATTCCTGCTCTTTATTCAGTTGAGGAATTAGAAAAAACCTTAGATTGGGCAGAAGTTGTCATCTTACTAAAAATCAGCTCCGTTTATGAGCAGGTATGGCAAATCTTACAGCGCAGAAATTTGCTCTTGACTAGTTATATTGTCGAGAAAGTCACATTTCCTGAACAAAAGATCTACAGAGATTTACATAATTATCCTCAACTTGATTTATCCTACTTTTCGATTATGTTGATTAACGCTAAGTAAACTTTGTTTACGAAATATGTTGCAAAATATTTTAAGTTTGTCAAAAGTTATACAAAATTGGAACGACTCATGTTAATTTTGTTATGAAGTAAAACCCGCTGTAAATATAAATCACAGGAGTTTATCGTCTTGGATATTCAACCCTCAAATCAAGAGTCAGAATTATTTCGTGAAGATATTAGTGAGTATGTAGCCCAGTTACAGCTACACATGGCACTTCAAGCCCGTAATTTAGTCCCTACTCTCACTAATACTACCGTCACCAATAGTAGACAACAAATGCTACAGGAAACCCAAGCGATCGCCGAAAAATTTGCTTCACGGCAATCTCTATAAGCTATAGTGACTAAAGCCTAATTTCTCTTCAACTTAGGCTTACCTGTGCATTCAAGCAAAAAAATAATTGAAGTATTGATCTGAGCGCTGATGATTACACGGTGCTCAATTTAGTCTGCGCGCTTAAAACTACCAAATAAAATTAGATCTAAAACCATTTTAATTCTGGTTAATTTCGCTTTGAGTAATTGTTGTTTGCGTCTAGAAAATTAGATGATATAACAGGTATAGATTAAGAGGATATTTTTGATAAATTAGGAATATTCTAAGGGTAAGTAATTTTACTATCTAAATATTAGTTATACCTAACAATAAGCTGAAAAATATTGAAATTTTATTACTAACCAAAAGCTAATCTATCAAGCATAAACATAACATAACATAATTGTGATCTTACATTTCAAATCTGCAAACTCAAATTTTTAAATCATATTCAATAGATCTCTTGCATAAATAGCAGATTAATATTGTGGTAGATGAACAAGAAGTATAACGAAAAACTACAAGACCAAATATTAATCGTAGATGACTTACCCGAAAATGTCAGACTTCTATCATCATTATTGAGTGAACAAGGTTATCAAGTGATTACTGCCACTGATGGTCAGATGGCTTTGTCTATCGTCAAAAGCGAATGTCCAGACTTGATTCTCTTGGATATTATGATTCCTGAAATGGATGGTTATCAAGTTTGTCATCATCTAAAATCTTCAGAAAAGACGCGGCATATTCCGATTATCTTTTTAAGTGGTTTGGATTCGGAGTTTGATAAGATAGCAGCTTTTAAAATAGGAGGAGCAGACTACATCACCAAGCCTTTCTTTGCCGAAGAAGTAGTTTTTCGCGTCAAGACACAGTTATCTATTATTCAGCAACAGCAAAAAATCCAGCAGCTACTAAATGAACAAATAGCGGAGCGGAAAATCGCTGAAAGAGAATTAAACAAATCCCGCGCTCTACTAACTGGGGTATTAGACAGTTCTCTAGACGGTGTTGCCGCTTTTGAAGCAATTCGCGATCGCCAGGGACAAATTGTTGATTTTCGCTGGTTAATCGCCAATCCTGTGGCAGCAATGACCGTCGGTGGGACAACTGAAAGTCTGAAAGGAAAGCGTTTGTTTGTGGGCGGCTCCTCTGGTAATTTATTCGATGGTTTATTTAAATTATTCGTCCAGGTAGTAGAAACTTGCACTGTATTAGAACAAGAATATTACTATGATTCTTTTTCTCTCAAAGCCTGGTTTCATATTGTGGCAGTAAAGCTTGGCGATGGCTTTGCGATGACCTTTCGTGACATCAGCGATCGCAAGCAGAGCGAAATATCTCTCAAAAAAGCTAATTTACGTTTGACTTATCAAGCCAATATAGATAGTCTGACTCAGATAGCCAACCGTCGCCGATTTGATGAGTATATTACTCAAGAGTGGTCACGTTGCGCTAGAGAAAGAGAATATTTATCTTTAATATTGTGTGATGTTGATTACTTTAAAGCATATAACGACAATTATGGACATCAAGCGGGAGATAATTGTCTATATGAAATAGCGAAAGGAATTGAACGAGGGGTAAAACGACCTGCTGATGTTGCGTTTCGCTATGGAGGAGAAGAATTTGCCGTTATCTTGCCTCATACTGAAAGAGAAGGTGCAATCAAGGTGGCAGAAGATATTCACTTATCAATTCAGGTCTTACAGATACCTCATGGTTCTTCAGAGATTAGCGATATAGTCAGCTTGAGTCTAGGAGTTTCTAGTATTATTCCCGATACTCGAACTTCCCCTCACACACTTATTGCTGCTGCTGACGATGCCTTATATGATGCCAAACTCCAAGGTCGCAATCGCGTAATTTATAAATCAGTCGAGTTTGGCGAAAAAGCTGATAGCTGAAGTTCAAAAATATATCTTGATCTCGTAACTTATAGCAATCCTATCTGAACCATAAAAATGAATTGTAGTCCGTATCACTTTACTCAGACGAGCCAGTACTTACACTTTTCATAAATGATTTAGGATTGCTATATACACTCAGTATTTAAAAGCAAATAAAGCGTTTTTTTTGCTCGTTAATAATTTTTTTAACCATAAACCACATACTAAAGTTAAGATACTTAAATTCCAGCAAAATTATATTTTAATACGATGTAAGAAAAGTAAATTTTGTTTAATAAATTGTCAATAATATTTTACTGATGGCACAGTTGCAATCAAGATAAATTATTGACTAATCTAAATAAATATCTTGGATATAAAGTAATAAGCTAGGAGATTAAGAACAACTTATGTAAGAAAAAAGACAGTCGATTAATTGACATAAATTTCTTTTGTTGCTATTCAAAATACGTATATTTTTATTCATCTATTCATATTGTTTGATCTTGGGAGATATTTGTGATTAAAATATTAGTGGTAGACGATCAAAACTTCACCAGACAAGCATTACAGGCAATTCTAGAACCTGAACCAGATTTTGAAGTAGTTGGTAAAGCTACTAATGGTGTAGAAGCCCTGGAGTATCTTGAACAGACCAAAGTTGACATTACGCTCGTTGACCTGGAAATGCCCGAAATGAATGGTCTAACCTTGACTAAAATACTTGCTCAGCGTTTCCCAGAAACTAAAGTAATTATCTTCAGTAGTCATGATGATCAAGATAATATCAACTCCGCAGTAGTAGGATCTGGAGCCAAAGGATATCTAGTCAAAAGTTCCCCTGCCCAAGAAATCATAGACACGATTTATGCTGTTCACCGAGGATACTTTCAACTAGGGCCAGGATTATTAGAAAAGTTACTATGCTATCTAATTCAAGAAAAAGAAGAAACAGCTAAAAATTTCTCGCAGCTAAAGAATAATTATACTCAATCAATGATGGAATTAGAGAGGAAGATAAATGAGCAAAATAATGCTCAAAGAGAAGAGATTAATCAAGAATTACAGCTTCAGATGCTTAATCTCAAACAGGATTTTCGACAAGGATTAGAAAATTTTCAATACCAGGTAAGTCAACAATTACAAAACGGTATTGATGTAGCAAACGCTCAACTGAGTAGCTCTACAACTGATATCAAAAAAATTGAAATGCAGATTGATCATCGTAACTTGGAACAGCAAAGATACATTAATACCCTTTTTGCAGGAAATAAACAAGCAATTAAGAAGATCGAGCATCAGATTAATTCGATACGCTATTTTGTGATTTTTCTCAGCATTATTTTTTTCATAGTTGGCTCCGGGATGTTAGTACTTAACTAAAATATTGCAGTTAAAATTGTGTTCAGATCAGAAATTTTCCATCTATCAGTCTCAAATCAATTATAGCCACGGGGAAATATTTCGGTAATCCCTACAAGACTAACTAATTTAAAAATTTAGATAATGTTGTTCAGCACTCGCAACCGAAGAGTGCTAAATTTGCAAATGGAATATGTAGCGAAACCGAAAAGAGAATCCTATGGCGAAGATTGTTTCGTTTAATGAAGAGTCAAGACGGGCATTAGAAAGAGGAGTAAACTCTCTAGCTAATGCTGTTAAAATTACCCTCGGCCCCAAAGGTCGTAATGTCTTACTGGAAAAGCAGTTTGGCGCGCCACAAATTGTCAATGATGGAATTACTGTCGCCAAAGAAATTGATTTAGAAGATCCTTTAGAGAATACTGGTGCCAGGTTGATTCAAGAAGTAGCATCTAAAACCAAAGACACTGCTGGTGATGGAACTACTACTGCAACCGTTATTGCCCAAGCATTAATCAAAGAAGGTTTAAAAAATGTAGCAGCAGGAGCTAATCCTGTAGCGTTAAAGAAGGGCTTGGATAAAGCTACTACTTATCTCGTTCAAGAAATCGCTAAAGTTGCTAAACCCGTTGCTGGAGATGCGATCGCTCAGGTGGCTACAGTATCTTCGGGTAACGACGAAGAAGTTGGGAGCATGATTGCCCAAGCGATGGACAAAGTGACCAAAGATGGTGTAATTACCGTAGAGGAATCTAAATCCTTGGCGACTGAGTTAGACGTAGTTGAAGGGATGCAAATCGATCGCGGATATGTTTCTCCTTACTTTGTCACCGATCAGGAACGACAAATTGTGGAGTTTGACGGTGCGGTAATTTTAATTACTGATAAAAAAATTAGTGCGATCGCTGATTTAGTACCCGTACTGGAAAAAGTGGCTCGTGATGGTAAGCCTTTCCTCATTATTGCCGAAGATTTAGAAGGAGAAGCCCTAGCTACTTTGGTAGTTAATAAAGCTAGAGGTGTGCTTAATGTGGCAGCGATTAAAGCTCCTGGTTTTGGCGATCGCCGTAAGCAAATGCTTCAAGATATTGCGGTTCTAACAGGTGGTCAAGTAATTTCTGAAGAAGTGGGATTAAGTCTCGACAGTGTAGACATAGATATGCTGGGAACGGCAGAAAAAGTTACCATCGATAAAGATAACACCACGATTGTTTCTGGTTCTGGGAACAGCAGCGATATTGCCAAAAGGGTTGAGCAGCTACGTAAACAGCTAGCAGAAACTGACTCCGATTACGATAGTGAGAAACTACAGGAACGCATCGCTAAACTAGCTGGTGGAGTTGCGGTAATCAAAGTCGGTGCAGCGACCGAAACTGAGCTTAAAGACCGTAAGCTACGTATTGAAGATGCACTCAACGCAACCAAAGCAGCAGTAGACGAAGGTATTGTTCCTGGTGGCGGAACAACTTTAATTCACTTAGCTCAAAAATTAGTTGATTTTAAAAATCAGTTGTCTGATCCTGAAGAAAAAGTTGCTGCTGATATCTTTGCCAAGGCTTTGGAAGCTCCCTTGTATCAGCTAGCCAGTAATGCTGGAGTTGAAGGTTCTGTAGTGGTGGAAAAAGTTAAAGGAACCGAATTTAACGTTGGTTACAACGCTATGACTGGCAAGTTTGTGGACATGATTGTCGGCGGCATTGTCGATCCTGCTAAAGTAGTTCGTTCAGCGGTACAAAATGCTTCTTCAATTGCAGGAATGGTTCTCACTACTGAAGCATTGGTAGTAGAGAAACCCGAACCTGAAGCTGCTGCACCCGCAGGTATGCCTGGTGGTATGGGCGGTATGGGCGGTATGGGCGGCATGGGCGGTATGCCTGGAATGGGTATGATGTAATTCTTTTACCTGAAATACTCATTAATTCTAAATTTAGAGGCGATCTTGAGTTAGGTTGCCTCTTTTTTGATTGCTTCCAATGGTTGAGTTATTTAGGCTTTAGACCAAAGCGATAACCTTTGCCATAAACAGTATGAATTAACTGAATTTCATTTTTAATTTCAATCTTACGTCGCAACAAACGCACCAATGCGGCTAAGACATTACTGCTAGGTTGTTCTTCCCCTTGCCAGAGGTAGCGATAGATTTCCTCATGGGTTAGTAATCTGTCTGGGTGTTGCATAAAATAAGTTAGCAGCTTGATTTCTTTTTCCGAAAGATCGATCGCCCTATCTTGGCGATATGCCAGCTGATTATCTAGATCTAATTCCAAATCTGCTACCTTCAAGCGATCGCTATTAGGGGATTCTAAAGTAGAGCGACGCAGTAAAGCACGAACTCTGGCTAATAATTCCCGCAGTTCAAACGGTTTAACTAAATAGTCATCTGCCCCCGCATCCAAACCATCTACGCGATCATCTATGGTATCTTTAGCAGTTAAAAACAATACAGGGGTACTTAAACAGTGCGATCGCACTTCTCGGCAAATTTCTAATCCTGATTTGTGGGGTAACATCCAATCTAGGATCAGCAAATCATACTGATTTTTTAAGGCTAACTCCATTCCAGTTGCACCATCATCAGCTATGTCCACCTGATAGCCTTCCCGTAGCAAAATTCTACTTAGAGGAGCGCTTAATTCAGTTTCATCATCCACCAACAGAATTTTCATAGAATATCGTGATTTCTCCTTTATTGCTCCTGTTTTCCCCAAACAATATCTACAATAATATCTGTAGAGGTAAGCAGATACAAAAGACAGTAATTTGATAATGCAATATCGACGATTTGGTCGTACCGAGTTACAGATGCCCGTTTTCTCTTGTGGGGGGATGAGATATCAATACAAATGGCAGGATTTGCCCCAATCTGAAATACCCGAGGCTAATCAGCGAAATCTCGAAGCCACCATTCGTCGTGGGTTTGAGCTAGGTATTCATCATATTGAAACTGCCAGGGGTTATGGTAGTTCTGAGATACAGCTCGGACAGATCTTACCTCAACTGCCCAGAGAAAAATTAATCTTTCAAACCAAAGTTTCTCCTAAACCCGATCCTTTAGATTTTCGACGTAATTTTCAGCAGTCCCTCAACTTTTGCCAACTAGATTATGTCGATCTGCTAGGAGTCCACGGCATTAACAACGAGGAAACCTTCTACAACAGTATGCGCCCTGGTGGATGTCTTGACGAAGCGAAGAAACTCAAGGCAGAAGGCAAAGTCAGACATATCGGCTTTTCTACCCACGGCTCCACAGAAATCATCACCAAAGCAATTGAGACGGGGGAATTTGACTATGTCAATCTCCATTGGTACTACATCAATCAATGGAATTGGTCAGCCATCGAAGCAGCCCAGCGTCAAGACATGGGAGTATTTATCATTTCTCCCTCAGATAAAGGGGGAAAGCTTTACAATCCGCCACCAAAGCTAGTGGAATTGTGCCAACCTCTTAGTCCCATGGTGTTTAACGATCTATTTTGTTTATCCCATCCCCAAGTACATACCCTGAGTTTAGGTGCAGCCAAACCATCAGATTTCGATGAACATTTAAAAGTCTTACCCTTATTGGATCAAGCAGAACAGATCTTACCGCCAATTTTAAAGCGTTTAGAACAAGAGGCGATCTCTATCTTAGGTAAAGATTGGCTTGATAATTGGCAAGTTGGTTTACCCAGTCACGAAAATACTCCAGGTAATATCAATATGCCTGTAATTCTCTGGTTGCGTAATTTAGCTTTGGCTTACGACATGATTGAATATGCTCAAGCACGCTATAATCTCTTGGCTAACGGTGGTCATTGGTTTCCTGGAGCGAAAGCGGACAATGTAGCTAACCTTGATCTGCAACCTTGTTTAGCATCTAATCCTTTTGCTGCCAAAATTCCTGATTTACTGATGGAAGCTGACAAAATCTTGGGAGGTGCGCCAGTAAAACGTCTTTCTCAAAGTTGATTGTAACTGATTAGGGTAAATGCGATCGCCAGACGCTCACGTTAGACAGTAGCTTCTAGTTGTCTAAATTCTTCTTGCAAAATACTCATTAGCTCTCTGTTTTCACTAGCTTGAGCTACCTGCAAACGATGTTGTAAATTACGACGGACATTTTCTACATGCTTTTGTTTTGAGGCGCGATCATTTAACTGATATTTCAGGATATCTACAGCTAAATTAATTGTCTCTGCTGGTTCAGGATCTAAATTTATTGAGCATACTGTAGGCATCTGACTAGCTTGCCCCTGCTTACCTATCTCACGGTGTTTTTTGCTTGACAAGCCAGATATATGGCGAGGTAGCTTCGGGTTTATCTCTATGTTCGCTATTTCTAAACCAATTTTTTCAGAATAGTACTTGTTTCTTTTTTTGTCTGAATAAGGTGATAAATTCAACATTATGGCAATATTTCTCTGGAGAGCAATAGATTCTGCAAATTAGAGATATTTAATACAATACCTCTAGTTAATTTAATTAATTTTTGCTGTAGTGAATACCACGATAGGTTAATTCAGACTTTGCCTGACTGCAACGATGCTGTTCCTTAAGGTGGTGCACTTTCCAAGGTTTTCCGCGATACATACCTCCAACTTCTCCCTCGTCTACATTCCATTCTGTATGGGGCGCTTCATAAGATTTTCCTCTAAACTGTAGCTTCATTGTTGTACTCCTGAGTTAAAATATAATTGTCTATATCTTCTATATGCTGAAGCAGCTAAAACTATGCTGCCGATACTTGCAATTGATCAATTGATGTCTTTTTAGCGACTAATTTATTGCTCGTGATCAAGATAATACATTATTTTTCTGTAGCTATTGCTACATTTTGCTCAAAATAGAAAATTCTTATTTTAACTTCACAAATTTTTATACGACATCAGAGCTAGGTCTATTTGAGTATATAAATGGAGCAAATCAGCATTATTATCTAAGACAACATCAGCCAGAGAAACTTTTTCCGCGAGAGGAAGTTGACTATCGATTCTGGTATGTGCTTGTTGAAAGGTTAAGCCGTTACGCTGCTGCAATCGGGCAATCTGTAAAGAGCGATCGCAACTAACCACCCATATTTCCGTCACCATGTCAGTTAACTGAGCTTCAAATAACAGGGGAATGGCTAAAACTACTGTAGCGCTTGTAGTTCGCTGGAGTTCTTGAGTAAAGCGATCGCGGACAAAAGGATGAATTTGCCTTTCTAACCACTGCTTTTCTGAGGAGTTGTTAAAGATAATTTCCCCTAAAGCAGTGCGATCGAGATTGTCATCGGGTAATTTAACCTTGTCTCCGTAGTGAGCAAAAATACTTTGCAAGATAGGTGAATCTTTAGTTACGGCTTCTTTAGCGTATATGTCTGCATCCAATACTGGTAAATGATACTTTTCTGCTAGATAACTAGAGACAGTGGTTTTTCCCGTCGCAATTCCTCCAGTTAATCCGATTAATCGCTTAGCTGAATTACTCATTAAGTAAGTAGGGCAAAATAAAATCAAATAGGTTAAGAAGTATAAATTAAGTTCAAGCTATTACAACTAATAACTAACAAGTTAATTTTATATATACTGACCTACTTAGTTCTGATACAGATAAACCGTTTGGCTGATAGCTAGAACTTCGCCCTTTAGCCTATTGCAAATCAATAGTATTGGACAAAATAGCATCATTATTGCTGATTGACATTAGAAGACGGCGACGATTGTTTAAAGCCTTTTCATAGTCAGGATTAGCCTGTAAAGCTTGACCATAGGATCTAAGGGCTTCTTGGGTCTGTTGGAGTGCTTCTAGGGCTGCACCATGATTATTCCAAGCAAGATCATAGTCGGGTTTGAGTCTAATTGCTGCTTCATAAGCAGCGATCGCCTCTTGATAATTTTTCTGCTTGAGATGAATATTACCTAAGTTGTACCAAGCCTGATGTTGTTCTGGTTTAAATTCCAAAGCTTTATGATAAACGGCAATTGCTTCATCGTAACGCTGTAATTGGTTTAATAAACTGCCTTGACTATACCAAGCCTGATGATATTCAGGATTTAGATCAGTAACATCCTGATAGGCAGAGAGCGCCTGTTCGTATTGACCCACTCTGGTTAAAACTTTCCCCAACTGATAATATGCCACATGAAAGTCAGGCTTGAGAGCGATCGCCTGTTGATAAGAAGCGATCGCCTGTTCGTTTCTACCTAAATGTTTATAAGCATTTCCCTGGTTATACCAAGATGTATGTTCTTCAGGATTAACCTTAATTGCCTGCTGATAGGCAAAAGCAGCTTGAGAATATTGTTTGAGATGACTAAAAGCAATAGCGCGACGATACCAAACCTGTTCTAATTCTGGCTGTACAGCTAGTGCTTGGTCTAAACAGACCAGGGATTCACGATATTTTTGCTGTTGCTGGAGAGCGATACCCCGATTAATCAAGGTTTGAAAGTGAATTAAGGGAGAATTTTGTTCCGAAGTCCGACAAGAAATATTTTGTTCATATCTCTTAAGCTCACTCACTAGTTCAGAAGGGAGATTATAAGCATAGAAGTTACTCTGGCTACTTATTTTTGTTGACGCTGGCTCAATGGTAGTACTGGCTAATGATTGCGGTACATCAATCATTAAAGTGCTAACGGAGATTCCTACAATAGTTAACCAAGTTTGAGGCTTCATGAGTTTTTTATCGGCTTCTTTACTTTCTTTATCTAATCTTGATACTGGGTGAATAGCTGTGATCACAGTTCGTCATCCAAAGTGATCAAAATTTAGATAGGTCAAATTTTAGCGACAAGGAAAAGTTCCCTGCCGTAGTTTTTGCTACTTATTTTTTATTATGAAGCCTGGAGTCCGTTTTAAGCGCAGCTCTTCTCAATATTTAAGTAAAATTACTTGTTTGCACCGAATAATATTACTTTCCGTTACATTAGGTGTCATAAGCAATTTTAGGGAAATTTGCTAGCTACCAATGCGATCGCCTGTGGCAATATATGATGCTCTTGTAGCTGGATTCTGGCATGGAGCGTATCTCTAGTATCATCAGCAAAAATCGGGACGGCAGCCTGCATAATAATCTCACCGCTATCGACTTCCAAACTAACTAAATGCACGGTACAGCCTGTAATTTTAACCTTGGCAGCCAGTGCTTGTTCAATTGCCCTAATTCCCTTAAAACTAGGTAACAGGCTCGGATGAATGTTAATTACTCGGTTCGGGTAACTATCAAGTAAGACTTGAGTAATAATTCGCATCCATCCCGCCATAACTACCCAATCTGCACCATAGGCTTTCAAGGTAGCAACAATTTCCTGGTCTAGATCTTCTCTCTGCTGATATTGACGATGATCCACCAAAACAGTGGGAATATTGTATTTCTCCGCCCGTTGTTTAACTTGGGCGTTAGGGTTGTTGTAAATTAAAACTTTGATCTGGGCTTGAAGCTGACCATCGGCGATCGCAAGAGCGATCGCTTCCAGATTAGTTCCGCTCCCCGAAGCCATGACTCCTAGTTGTAAAGGCCGAGAAAAAGACGGTATAGAGGATAGGTTAGGTGAAATCAATACTTGTTGAGAATCTTCGTGGTTATCTGGGATAACTGATTCGGTCATTATCTTTGTCCTAACAAAATGTATCTTTTTAATTCTTTAGCTTTTACGATTATGAGACTGAACCTCAACTTGCTTCCATCCCCTGATCTCTGGATTAAAATCATGATCAAAAATTGTGTATTTATCGTAATACACTTCATCAGCATAGTCTAGTGGCAGCTTGGCTTGGGTCAAATCTGCCCCCGCAAAATTTGCTTGAGCCAAATAGCTGGATTGAAAATCGACACCGTGTAAAATAGCTGAGCTAAAATTGGCTTTCTCTAAATGAGCTTCTCGCAGATTCGCCTGAGTCAAGAAAGTATTAGTAAAATTCACTTCAGTTAAAATTGCTTTAGTTAAATTTGCCAGATTTAGATTAGCCCTGATTAAACTGGAGTGACTGAGATTGGCTTTGCTCAAGTCAATTCTACTCAAATTAGAACCATCTAAAACAATGCCTTTTAGACTAACGCTCATCATTTGGGCTTTTCGGAGATCGCTCCCTGAAAAATCTTTGATTCCTTGGGAGTAGTTTTTTAGTAACTCATAAAGCTTGGTGACCGAGATCGACTTAGCATCATGAATTTTGAAAAGATACGCCAGAAAAAAATCGACAGTTTTTTGCTTCAGATATCCTTGCTCAACCGCTAGGTGATGAAATCGAACTTTCTGGCGCTTCAGTTTTTGTAATCGAATTAATGCTTTGATTTGCTCATTATTTAGCAAATCAGCTTGCTGGAAATAATAGACTAACGGCTTTTTATCTATTTCAGACACAAGTGACCACCATTGCTTGACAAAAAAGTCGGCTGTCGTTCGCTTAATCCAGCCACGAGCAACTAAAATCTCGCCTATTCTTAATCCTGTTTCTTCTTGTTCTCGAAAGGCTATTTCAATTTGATTAATAGAAATAAGACCCGCTTCTATGAGAATTTGTCCTAAAGGCTGGCTGGACTGATTGTTCATCAATGTTGGTCTAAAAAACTCAGCTATGGGCTATGGTTTTCTGCTGTTATGAGGATTAAATACTTCAGAACTGCTTGATTACCAGAAAAACTTCAAATTCTCTTTGGTAAACAAATTTTCATAGTAGACATCTCTCGCCACAAACTTCACTCAGCCATCATATACAGTCTGTGCGAAAATGCACATAAGCTTGATTTGAATTTTAACGCTAATGATACTAGATACTAGATGGAGTAGGGGGAGACAAAACCAGAGTGAGCCAAATTAGATCGAATAAGTCGAGTCACAATCAACTAAATTCTCCTGATTATCATTGGCGATTTTGGGCAACTGTACCAATTTATCCCTACAGCCAACGACGTACTATTCGCAAAGAGGTCTTAAAAGATACTATTTGGACTTTTGATCAGCTTCAGGGAATTTTCTATGTCGTCGTGCCAATTCGCATGACCGTAGTTAAACTGGCGACTGGTGGATTGCTCGTATATGCCCCAGTTTCGCCAACTAAGGAGTGTGTGCGTCTTGTCCAAGAGTTAGTTGAGCAACATGGCGAGGTAAAATACATCATTTTGCCCACTATTTCAGGATTAGAACACAAAAACTGTGTTGGCCCTTTTGCCCGTAAATTTCCTCAAGCTATTGTATTTGTCGCTCCCCATCAGTGGAGTTTTCCCCTCAATTTACCCCTAAGCTGGCTAGGATTTCCTGCTAATCGCACTAAGGTGTTGCCCGACGATAGTAGTCAAACCCCTTTTGCCGATGAATTTGACTATGCGATCTTGGGTGATATCGATCTTAGATTGGGTCATTTTGCCGAGGTGGCTTTGGTTCATAAGCGATCGCAAACCCTATTAGTCACAGATTCAATTGTATCTATTCCCACAAGACCCCCAGAAATTATTGAGCAGGATCTTTTTCCCTTGCTATTCCATGCGAGAGAGAGCGCCCAAGAGCCAATTAGTGATACTCCAGAAAATCGAATTAAAGGTTGGCGGAGAATCTGCTTGTTTGCCATGTATTTTCGCTCCAGCGTCTTAGATATCCCGACTATCGGTAAAACTCTCACAGATGCCTGGCGATCGCCTAATAAATCGGCTCAAACTTACTGGGGTTTATATCCCTTTAGCTGGAAACCCAATTGGGAAGCTTCTTTTGATCAGTTATGTTGTCATGGTCGTCTCCTAGTCGCACCCATCTTACAAACTCTGATTCTTAATCGGGCTCCTCAAGAAACACTCCAGTGGTCAGACATAGTTGCCAGTTGGAACTTTAGTCAGGTTATTCCCTGCCATTTTGCTGCTCCTGTTGAGGCGAAGCCCCAGGAATTTCGTCAGGCATTTAGTTTTTTGGAATTGAACAACCAGCGGAGCTTACCACAAGCTGATCTAAGAACTCTCAAAAACATTGATACTTTTCTATATAAGCCTGGTATTATTCCTCCTCCTCTGGTCAATAAATAATCTTCTACATAGGCTTATCTGTTTTTCTACTGACCTGTATATACACATATAATATATATACATATACGTCTAATGTGAATTAAAAATAAGAGCGATTCTTTTTTTAGCTAAAAGCTAAAGACCAATAGATTATCATAAAAATAGTTCATATCAGGCGTACTATATATATTTAGAAGTGCTTCTAGGAAAAACTTTGGTCAAACGTTTTGATAACCTTGTATGTGGTTATTTTTTTAAAAAAAGTAACAATTAGATTATGTTCCAGCAAGTATCTTTTTAATTCAGAACAGTTACATAAAAATGATAACCATCGAAGAAGCCTTATATCTCGTTGATAACGCCATCAAACCAGAAAGATTAAACTCTGTTCAAGAGCTAATCTTAACTCAATGTTGGTCTGGTAAAACTTATCAAGAAATCGCTGATGCTTCTGGTTACGATCCTGATTATGTCAGAGTAGTTGGTTCTCGTCTCTGGCAACTTCTGTCTGAATCTTTTGGCGAAAAGATTACCAAGAACAACTTTCGCTCCATCTTACGGCAACAGTCGGGAACTGTTGATGAAAAATATAGTGTTGGAGGAAGCATTTCCGCTTTAGAACTGCCCAATACTCCTGTGCCTTTAGATTCTGCCCTCTACATACAACGCCCTCCTACCGAGTCCCAAGCTTTTGAGGAAATTGTTAAACCAGGGGCATTAATTAGAATCAAAGGTTCTAAGCACATGGGCAAAACATCTTTGGTGATGAGAATCTTGGCTCATGCCCAGTCTCGTGGTTATCGCACCGCTAGATTAAATTTGCTTCAGGCAGAGGACAATGTGCTGGGTAACTTGGAACGTCTGTTACGTTGGTTTTGTGCCAATATAACTCTACAATTAGGTATTGAATCCCTATTGGACGACTACTGGGATGAAGATTTAGGATTTAAAGTTAGCTGTACTAACTACTTACAGGGATATATTTTAGGTCAGTTAGATAGTCCTCTAGTTGTGGCTCTAGATGAAGTAAATCGACTTTTCAGTTATCCTCAAGTGGCACAAGAATTTTTGCCTCTATTGCGCTTCTGGCACGAGGAAGCTAACAATGTCCCTATTTGGCAAAAGCTGCGTCTAATTGTTACTCACTCAACTGAAATTGATATTTCTCTAAATCTAAATCAATTTCCATTTAACGTCGGATTATCTTTGACCCTGGAAGAGTTCAATTGGCAACAGGTACAAGAATTGGCCAAACGGTATGAGCTTGATCACGATAGATTCAACATCCAGCCAGATCAGATTAAGTCTTTATCAGAAATTGTTGGTGGTCACCCTTACTTGATCAATTTGGCATTTTGTCATCTGGTTACTCAAAATAGCGATATCGCTAAAATAATTCATGAAGCGACAACTGACACTGGAATCTATCGGGATCATTTAAGAAGTTACTTAATTACCTTAGCCAAGTATCCTCAATTGGCAGCAGCTTTCAAGCAAGTAATTCAATCTGATCAGGCGATCACTCTAAATTCCATTTCTGCCTATGAATTGGAAAGCATGGGATTAGTTAAGTTACAAGCTAATGAAACTATTCCTTCCTGTGAGCTATATCGGATTTACTTCCGCGATCGCCTGTAGTATTTTGCAAATCTAATTTTGACAGCTAAACATTCTCTATAAAACGATACATTTTGTCTTAAATCTAAAGATAATCTTGAAAAAACTTAACTTATTGTCTTTAATCTTTTAAAATTTTAATTAACTTAAATTAATCGTTTATTGTGCTCTGATAGTTCACTATTGCTGTCGGAAGCAATCATTAAGCAACAAATATCTAGTTTAGTGAAAAATTTAGCAATCGGACATCCATTCAATAGCGCCTCCATTTTATTAATCAAAAATGAATTAGATAGTAGGAATGCAATTAGTGTGGTAGAGAAAGAGTCGTTGACAGAGCGAAGATTGCGCCAGGCTCTCAGAGATAGCGAACAACGATACGCCCTTGCTACTCAGATAGTTAATGATGGTCTTTGGTCATGGGATTTAAGTTGCGATCAAGTTGATTATTCTCCTCGCTGGAAATCAATGGTGGGTTGCAGTGAAAGAGAAATCAACAACAGCCCCGTGGAGTGGCTAGTTAGAGTTCACCCCGCAAATATTGAAAAATTAAAGCGAAATTTGGCTGACTGCTGGCAGGGAAAAATTGACCAGTTTGCCATGGAATATTCTTTGTTGCATAAAGATGGACAGTACCGTTTTATGTACTGTAAATGTATTGTCGTTAACGACGAGAAGGGGGAAGTCAGCCATTTAATTGGTTCTCAAGCCGACATTACTGACCGCAAACGAATCGAAGCCCAGCTAAATTATGATGCTTTACACGATAGATTAACCAATCTACCCAATCGTCAACTTTTTATTAATAAACTCCAAGAATTATCTCAGATCAAACAGGATTCAGATTATTATTTCGGAATTTTGTATCTAGATATTGATCGATTTAAAAATGTCAATCACAGCTTGGGACATGTAACTGGCGATCGCTTGTTAATCGAAATTGTCAATAGGCTTAAGTCTTGTTTAGGAAATCAAGATTTACTGGCTCGGTTGGATGGTGATGAATTTGCCATCTTACTTACCAGTTTTGCTGATCCCGATTATCCTTCAAAAATAGCCTCGCAGATCCAGCAGAAGTTTTCTGCGCCAATTAAGCTGGCGGAACATTCCGTTCTGATTAGCATCAGCATTGGTATTGCAGCACCCTGTACTTTCAATAGTTGTGACTTAGCAGATGTTGATCTGATTAAATCTCTGCAAAATGCAGAAATTGCCATGTACCAGGCTAAGGCTAACGGGCAGTCATGTAATCGATTTTACGAGTTTTGGAGTCATCTACAAACCTTAGAAAAATCCCAAGCAGAAGACGATTTAAGAACAGCGATCGAGCAAGAACAGTTTGAATTATACTATCAGCCGATTGTGAAGTTAGAAGATCATCAGCTAGTTGGATTTGAAGCCTTAATTCGCTGGCAACATCCCCTGCGGGGTTTATTGTCTCCTGCTGATTTCATCCCTGTAGCAGAGAATACAGGATTGATTGTTCCCCTTGGCTGGTGGGTTTTGCGTTCAGCTTGTTTACAAATGATGCAGTGGCATCGGTCAAATCCCCGCGCTGATTCGCTATTTATTAGCGTTAATATTACAGGTAAGCAACTTTCCCAACCCTACGCGGGAAACATTATTGCTCAAATCCTGACAGAAACTGGCTTTAATCCTCACCGTCTCAAGCTGGAGATCACCGAAAGCGAAATCATCGAAAATATAGAACTGGTTTCGGCTACCTTAGAAAAACTGCAAAATTTGGGAGTGCAACTATCAATGGATGATTTTGGCACGGGTTATTCCTCTCTAGGTTATCTAAACTCTTTGCCAGTAGATACCTTAAAGATTGATCGCTGTTTTATTCAAGGTATGGAAAGCGATCGCCATCAATTAGAATTAGTCAGGACTATTATCAAACTAGCAGAAGTGTTTGGTTTAGATTTAATTGCCGAGGGAATTGAGAGTGAAGCACAGAGCAAACAGCTAATAGATCTGCAATGTAAGTATGGACAGGGATATTTATTTTCTCAGCCAGTGACAAGTGCGATCGCCGTCACATTGTTATAGCATTCATCAGAAAAGATTAACTGGTCAGGTAGAATTTTATAATTCGCTAGAAAAGGTAAATCTAATTTGACTCTTCCCCCAGCAGGTAAAATAATCACAGGTTTTGCTCTTAATAGTTGGACGTTTCTGGTAATTGCGATCGCTCTAATCATCGCGACGCCGATATTATTTGTTTTTAGTAGTGTTTTTACTAAATCTGGTGCTATTTGGTCACATTTAACGGCAACAGTTTTGCAGGACTATATAATTAATTCCTGCTGGCTGATGCTTTTGGTAGGTATTGGAGTTTGCCTCATTGGCGTTGGCACTGCTTGGTTAGTAACGATGTGCCGTTTCTGGGGTAGTAGTTGGTTAGAGTGGGGATTGCTATTGCCTTTGGCGGCTCCTGCTTATTTACTGGCTTACAGCTATACCGAAATGCTGAATTACTTTGGCCCTGTGCAGACTGGATTACGCAACTTATTTGGCTGGACAAGGGTTCAAGACTATTGGTTTCCTGAAATTCGTTCTCTCTGGGGAGCGGCAGTCATGTTACTGCTGGTGCTATATCCTTACGTCTACTTGTTAGCAAGGGTAGCATTCCTCGAACAGTCGGTATGTACTATTGAAGCTAGTCGCTCCTTGGGGTGTAATCCCTGGCGGAGTTTTTTTACCGTCGCTCTACCCTTGGCAAGACCAGCAATTATGGCAGGATTGGCATTGGCATTAATGGAAACTCTTAACGATTTAGGGACAGTAGAATATTTTGGAGTCAATACCTTTACCACCGGAATCTATCGTACCTGGCTAGGGTTTGGGGAAAGAGCAGCAGCAGCACAGCTAGCAGCCTTGTTAATGGTCTTTATTTTAATCCTCATCCTGTTGGAGAGGCGATCGCGTAGCGCAGCACAATACTATGATAGTTCTAGCTCTATTCAAAGACTTACCCCCTTTCAGCTAAATCCCTGGCACAGCTTTTGGGCATTAGTCGCCTGTATGCTACCAGTTATTCTCGGGTTTATTATTCCTGGGGTTTATTTATTACAGTTAACTCTAAATAACCTAGATTCTGCCTTCGACGGGGATTTTTGGGACTTGGCTAGCCACAGCTTTATTTTAGCCAGTATAACGGCGATCGCTGCTATGGTCATCTCTCTGTTTATGGCTTATGGACAAAGACTACAACCAAACTGGCCAATGAAAACTGCCATCAGGATTGCTGCCATGGGTTATGCGATCCCAGGTTCAGTAATTGCGGTAGGGGTCTTAATTCCTGTCGCGGGGTTAGATAACATTATCGATGGCTGGATGCGCGCCACCTTTAATATTTCCACAGGGTTATTACTATCAGGAACAATCGCTTCCTTAATCTTTGCTTATCTAGTACGTTTCTTGGCAGTAGCCTTTGGTTCGATCGAATCTAGTCTCAATAAAATTGCGCCTAGTTTAGATGATGCTTCCCGTAGTCTGGGATACGGCTCAACCAGTACTCTGTGGAAAGTCCATACTCCTCTAATGTCGGGAGGACTATTAACCTCGGCGATGTTGGTCTTTGTCGATGTAATGAAAGAGCTTCCCGCTACTTTAGTGATTCGTCCCTTTAACTTCGATACTTTAGGGATTAGGGTTTATCAATATGCCTCCGACGAAAGGCTGGCTGAAGCAGCAGCACCCGCTTTGGCGATTGTGGCAGTGGGTATCATTCCTGTGATTTTCCTAAGCTGGCGGATTAAGCGATCTCGCTAGGTTAATCGGTTAGGACAATGTGAGTTCGGAGTTCGGAGTTCGGAGTTCGGAGTTCGGAGTTCGGAGTTCGGAGTATGCCCTACGGGCACGCTGCGCGAACGGAGTTCGGAGTTCGGAGTACTCGCTCCGCGAGAAGCTACGCAACGGAGTTGGAGTTAGAAAATTCACCCCTCAAAACAAAGTTGGTAGAGTACTAGGTTAATCGGTTAGGAAAAGTTTAGTTAACTGCTGGTAATAGTTAAAGTTCGGGACTCTCCCCGTCAACCAAATCTAAACTTGTTGTTCAATTGCGGCTCTATATACCTTCCTAATTTTCCGCAGCATGCGCTCAAAAATAGAATTTTTGCAATCAGGGTTGGCAGGATCGCAACTTTGAATAGCTTCGATTAACTTAGCCTCTCTCTCATCTACGTAACCATCGCTGTAGACTAAAGCACTAATTTTTTCCAGTAGTTGATGGTACTCTTCCGCAGTGTGGTTTTCCCCAAAATATTCTTCTAACCATTGATAACATTCAACAGCTTGTACAGGTTTTAGTTCCGACAGCAGGGGTTTAATTTCTGGATCATCAGCTAATTGAAAATCTTGGGCTACACGGCGTAAGTAGGCTCTCTCTTCTGGTTGAATAACGCCATCAATCCAAGCAGCAGCAATAAGAATTTTGAGAATTTGTTTCATCTTTCTTGTTCTATTTCGACCCATCTCACTTATTTCGTAATAATTCCACCATAAAAAATCCATCCATGTTCTCTCGATGGGGGTACACTTTAATCCAGCCTTCACTTGCCACCCAGTTTTTAGCGATCGCATTAGTCGGAGATTGAATACTCCAGTTGGAATTATTTTCCAGAAATGATTGTATTACTTTTTCATTTTCTAAAACATTAAGAGTGCAAGTCGCATAAACTAAAACACCTCCGGGCTTGACCCAATTAGAAGCCTGTTCTAATAGTTCCTTCTGAAGTTCAAAAAGTTCCCCAATGGCTTGGGCGGTTTGCCTCCAGCGAATATCAGGACGTTTATGCACTGTGCCCAAACCTGAACAGGGGGCATCCAATAATACTCTGTCGGCAATGTTAGCAAATTCAGGCTGATTTCGACTATCTCCCACTGCGATTTCAATTGAACGTAATTGCAACCGCGCAGCATTTTCCCTAACTTTATTTAACCGTTTAGCAGCGTGATCGCAGGCAATAATACGTCCTCTGTCCCCCATTAATTCGGCTATATGGGTGGTTTTGCCCCCTGGTGCGGCACAGGCATCAATAATCGTCTCTCCAGGCTGGGGATCGAGTAAATGAGTCACTAGCTGAGCGCTACTATCTTGAATGACCCACCAACCCTCTTGATAACCAGGTAAATCAGTCACTACACCTGCACCTGTGAGTCTTAATCCTTGGGGTAAATTAGGTATGGGTTCAACGGATATACCAGCAGCTTTAAACACCCTTGCCACTTCTGTAACAGAAGTTTTCAGAATATTAACTCGTAAATCGATTTTAGGCGATCTGTTAAACCAAGCAAGTAGCTGATCCACTTCCTCAATCGGTAATTGTTCTAACCATGTTTCTACGATCCAATCAGGAAAACTATGCTTGACTCCTAATCTAGCAGTCGCATCATTTGGTAACAACAAAGGATCGCTATTTTCAGCTTGGCGAATATATCCCCGCAACAAACCATTAACTACCCCAGCGAGTTTAGCCAGACTATTTGCTTTAGCCAACTCGACACTGGTATTAACTGCTGCTGAGGCAGGAATGCGATCTAAATACCGCAATTGATATAGACCCAAGTGCAAAATAATTCTTAAGTCTGGAGGTTGTTGGGCTGCTTTCTTCTTTCCCAGTAAATCAATTAGGGCATCGAGAGTGCGCTGACGACGGACAATTCCATATACCAATTCACAAGCAAAACTACGATCTGCTTGACTAATTTTAACTGATTTATCTACAGACTTAAGTACACGATTGAGAGCAACGTCAGTATAGGCTTTCTTTTGATAGACATTCTTTAGTGCCAAGAAAGCCAAGGAGCGAGAATTGGGAATAGATATCATACTGAAGAGAAAAAATTGCCCTATTTATATTATAAATACTCATATAAAGTGCTTCTTGGTTGTGCAGGACGACCCAAAGCTGCGATCGCCTGTTCTAAAGTCTCTACTGTCATAGAGGTTCCCCCCTGGGCTCCTGCCATGGTGGTAATATGCTCCTCCATCAAAGTTCCCCCAATATCATTGCAGCCCGCTTGTAAGGCTTGTTTGGCTCCTTCTAGACCAATTTTGACCCAGCTTGGTTGGTGATTCACGATCCAGTTTCCCAAAAAGATACGGGCAACTGCGGTTAAGTGTAGTACTTCTGCTACATCGGGCTGATCCCTACCAACGCGACGACGAATGGGTGCGGGGGCTTCCTGTCCCACAAAAGGCAAGATGATAAATTCGGTAATTCTAGCAGGATAATTATTGGCGATCGCTGTTTGTTGGAGCGATCGCAATTTGGCTAAATGTTCTATTTGTTGCTCGTGAGTTTCAATATGACCAGCTAACATCGTGCTAGTGGTTGGTATTCCCAGGCGATGAGCCAAGCTGATAATCTCTAACCAAGTAGCACTATTAATTTTTTCAGGACAGATAATATTTCTTACTTGATCATCCAAAATTTCTGCTGCTGTCCCTGGCATCGAGCCTAATCCTGCCTCTTGAAGAGCTAACAATACCTCCTCGTAGCTAATCTGATCCTCCCTGGCAATAAACTGAATTTCTTGCGGAGAAAAAGCATGGAGATGTAGCTGGGGGAAATTGGTTTTGATCTCAGTCACCAAATTGAGATAGTAAGCTAGAGATGTCCCACCAAGTTTCGCCTGGGGATTTAAGCCCCCCTGCATACAGATTTCCGTCGCACCAATCTTGACCGCTTCCTCTGCTTTACTAATTATTTGCGGACTGTCTAGCCAAAATGAGCCAGTTTCCTCTGCATCACGACGAAAGGCACAAAAACTACAGTGTTGTTCACAGATATTCGTGAAATTAATATTGCGGTTAATCACATAGGTAACCGTATCTCCTACTTGCTTCTGACGAAGGCGATTAGCCGTATGTGCAATAGCCGATCTATTTACTGGATCTTTCTGTTGAATGAGTTGAATTCCTTCTGCGATCGAGATATCAGCACCTTCATTTGCCCTGGCTAAAATATCTGTAACTACACTTTTATTTTGAGCTTGATAAACCACGTTTTACTATTAATGAAATCTTAAAGATATTTATTAAACTGTCAATCAATAACCTCGATTATTTCCAACCTGTTTCTGCTCTTTGCAGTACATAAGCACTAACATCGGCTATTTCTACCGCAGTTAGTTTATCTCCATAAGCTGACATATTGCCTTTCCCATTAGTCACCAAAGATGCGATCGCATCCTGAGTATCTACTTGATACTTATGGAGAGCTTTTAACTTAAGATTTTTGCCCCGTCGCACAATATTACCTCCTTGAGCATGACAGCCAGCACAGTTAGCTTGGAACAGCAGGGCACCGTTATCTAAATCAGGAATAGTATCTGCTATTACAGGAGAGTTAATCATCGAAGTTAAGCAGAAAGTCAAGATTAGCGCAATTACCGTAACAATTTTCTGCATCATAAAAGCTCTTTTGAGTTAATTGTTTACCACTAACAAGTAATGAGTAATCAGTCAGGAGTAACAACTAACAACCAACAACTAACCACTAACTACTAACAGTCCTAACAAGTTAATTTTATTTGTACCGACCTACTTAAAACTCGCGAATTTCTGATTTACCGTCTTTGATGCTGCCAACCAACACAATATCAGCCACGTCAACAAACAAACCATTTTCTAATACCCCTGGAAAATTATTGATGGTCTTTTCCATTTCAGCAGGGTTGTCAATCTGGTCAAATTTGACATCAATAACTAAGTTTCCCTGATCCGTCACTACGGGGCCCGCTTTTTTGGCAGCCATTCGTAGCTCTGGCTTTCCCCCCAATTTTGCCAAGCTACGCATTACGGGAGCAACTGCCATGGGGATAACTTCAACAGGTAACAGGAAGGTGGAACCCAGCTTATCCACTAGCTTGCCATCATCAACCACCACAATAAATTCGTTGGCTAAACAGTCTACTACTTTTTCTCGCGTATGAGCTGCGCCTCCCCCTTTAATGAGATTTTTCTGGGGATCTACTTCGTCGGCACCATCGATCGCAATGTCTATATGATCGATCGCGTCCAAGGTAACCAGAGGGATTTTAAACTCCTTGGCTAATACCTCTGCCTGAAATGAGGTGGGAACCCCCACAATGTTTTTAATTTCTCCTTTTGCCAAGCGATCGCCGATATATTCAATTGCATAGGCAGCGGTTGATCCTGATCCTAGTCCAACAATAGAGTCTGATTGAACACGGGCAGCGGCGGCTCTCCCCACTTCTTGCTTCATGGTTTTGACAGGATCGCTCATTCTATTTAATCTCCGTGTATTGTCTCAGTTATTTATCTGGGACTTATTTTCTCAGATATCTGTCCCAAAGCACAAAAAAATTACGGTGTACAATCACCCTAAGTTTCCTTTAGAGTCAATGCCACCGTTGTCAAGGAATTTGTTATTAGCGACTAGTTATTAGCTGAAGCTAACATTTCTTTGAGCTTGGTCAATTCATCTGCCCAACGCGGATCTGGTTGAATACTACCCTGTTGTTTGGGGGTACTAGTTGATTTTTTCTCACTGCGTTTATTGCCCCCTTTACGCTTGGGAGAAGAACTCTTAGCTTCGGCAGTTTCACCGTTCTCTTCTCCTTTAGAACGAGGTAGAGCTTTTTCAATTTTTATCGGGTTATCCATGAAGGATTTACCATTATATTTTTCGATAAACTGGTCTCCCATTTCATCGGTAGGAACTGTGACAAAAGCAAAGCCACGACATTTTCCTGTCTTACGATCTTTGATTACCTTAGTGGAAACCTGATCGCCTTCTTCAGCAAACATAGCTGCTAAGGCATCGCGATCAATTTCTTCTTTAGGCAAATTACCCACATATAAACGAATAGACATAAAGCTATAATCTCCCAAGCTTGTTAAATTCCAAAATTGTGTGCAGAGTGAACGCTTTTCTGATGGCGACTAAGCCAAGATATAGTAAATTATCCAAAGGTTTTTTATCGATGAATCTTCTGGTATTTTCTTTCAACCTTTTTTCCATCACCAGAAGACAAATACTACTTTCCTCACACTTTAGTCTAGTTAGTCTAGTTGAAGGTAAGCAATTCTATCTTTGGAATGCACTGATGGTTAAATGCGACCTTACTTTCAATTATGGTTACAGGTAGTTTAACTAACGCCGTAAACAAAAATAATGCCGATTAGCCAAAATTTAAGGCTGAATCTTATTCTGAATTCTGCACCACATCTAATTATTACAGAATGTTTACAGTATTCGCCAACATATTCAATTTATTCATCTTCATTTCTAAATATCGCAGTTTTTTGTCAAAGTTACAACTGCTCTCGATTATTGACTATTAACTAGCATAATTAGTATAAGCAAAGGTGATTTTTGTCAAAATATTGTTACAATAGCTTACATTAAAACTAGTCAAACTTATCATTAACCTCAGAACAGGAGTGTATATCCGATGTCAGATTCAATGGAGTTGTCTTTAGAACAAAAATTCAACCTTCGCTCTTTTGAAACAGAAGTTAAAGCCATGAGCCATGAACAAGCTCAAGAATTTCTCGTTAAGCTTTATGAGCAGATGATTCTGAAAGAGAATATGTATCAATATTTTATTCGTCATCAATGGGGAATAGACCCTTCTTCTAGTCTGTGAGAAGTTTGGGAGACAACTTGGTTAAGCCTCCTTCTCTTGCTAGCTTCTGAGAAAATAGCTGGGGATGACGGGGTAAATACTCAAGAAAAAATAAGAAAAATAAGATTGTGGTTACGGTCGATCCTTTTTTTGCTAGTGTAAGAAAAAAGGATTTGTCATTTAGATCGTATGTTTCAAAGCTGCTTAATTTGCACAGACTTTACCGATGGTTTGTACCGTTTAATCGATTGCGTGCCTAGTTTGGCTCAGTGCGGTCTAAAAAAGATTGTCTTTTTTCACAGCGTTCCTCTTTGGGAAGAAGGAGAAGTCGCTCGAATAGATGATGAGAAAGTGCTGCAAACTAAGGAACGTCTTCAGCAAGCCGTGGATAATGCACCATCAGAAGTGGATGTTCAGGTAGAAGTTCTCTCAGGAAAACCCCTCGACACAATTCCCAGAGTACTGAAAAAGCATTCTATTGATGTGATTATGACGGGAACTCCCATTAGGAGTTTACTACAAGAAAAGTTTTTTGGTAGCACCAGTGCTGGTTTAGCAAAAATTACTAGTCAACCGCTCAACATTATTCGTCCAGAATTAATTACTACCTATACCCGCGAAGAATTGTCTTTGCGCTGTCAGCATCTCTGGCGTTACTTATTAATTCCCTACAACAATAGTGAAACCGCCCGCTATTTAATTGACGAAATTAAAAAATATGCTCAGGATCGTCCCGAAAATTCCTTGAAGCAGTGTATGCTGATGACGGTAGTTGAGGACGCTGGTAGAAAATCTTTTTTGACAGAACAGCGAGTAGAAGAAGCAACCAGCAGCTTAAAATCGGTCAAAGAAGAGTTAGAAACTTTAAATATAGAAGTCAATACTCTGGTACAGGTGGGTAATCCTTTGCAAGAAATTACTACTGCTGCCTTAGATTTTGATATTAGTGCGATCGCGATCGCTACCGATTATCGTAACAGTCTTTTACAGTGGACTGTTCGCAGCTTTGCTAATGATGTGATGCGTAGTAGTTGGTTTCCTGTGTTGTTGTTCTCTCCTAAAAAATAATTGATTAATTATTAAGTCGGTCGGTATCAATAAAATTAACTTGTTAAGACTGTTAGTGGGTAGAGACGTAGCATGATACGTCTCTACAGTGGTTAGTTGTAATAGCTTTAATCAGTTCATGCTTCATAACCTATCTGACCTTATTTCACCCTACTTAGGAGATCAGGGGTAAATTTATCTAAGCTTTAAATAAAAGTACTGACTCTTGATATTCTGTTCACCCAATCGATAAAAAACTAGGTAAATATAGTAACTAATCAAGTACAACTGTAAAACAGATGGTGTTTATCCAAGTAATTTTACTAGTTGTAATTATTTAACTTTAGTTTTTTAATTAAAAAATTTTATTACCATGATTGAACTTTTATACTTTGCATCTCAAATTCAATGTGGCGTGGGTGGAGATTTTTTAAACATTAAGATTGATGTTTATCAAAATCAAGAACTAGTCGAAACTATGATGGTAAATGATCGGGTGTTATTACCTGTCGATTCTGTTAACAACCTCAGTTTTGAATACAGCATTATCAACAACACTACTGAATGCACTAGTCTAGCTACCCCTACAGAATTAATCTTAGCTCCTGGCGATCAGCTGCCTGACCTTGAAGGGTTTGACCAACAAAGTCCTGTTGCCACCATTCTCAGTGGTTTAGATCAATATCAAGAGTTGTTTTTAGTAGAGTTAGGTACAACTAACACCGAGAGCGCTGCTTATGATATGCAGGATGGAATTTTGATCATAGACAATAACCCAGACAATGATCCTAACCCCTATGTCAGTACTCTTTTTGCAGACTAGTATCGCTATGCTCAAGTAGCAAATAGCAAGTAACAACTAACAACTAACAACTAACAACTAACAAGTATCCTAATGTAATTGCCTATTGCTATATCTAGATTTGACATATTCCTCAGCACTTTGGCGATCGCAGATTACACCATCAAGACTAGCGGTTAAGACATCTGATAAAATCTCTTTGTATAATGGCCCTGGTTGGTAACCCAGGGTTTTTAAGTCATTCCCGTTAAGTAAGGGTTTGATTGGAGATAAACGGGTAAGATAGTGCCAAACTATACGGCGAATTTGTTGGTTACTTCTAGATGCAAAGAGAATTAATTGCAGAGATTTATAAGGATGTAATAAATGATAGATTTGACTCGGAAGCTGACATTGAACAAGTTGATGGGCTATTTTGTTCTCTAATTTCTCTAGCCGTTGCAGACGTTGCAAACTGTCTTTGGATAATTGTAGATTTTCAGCAACCATCATCCTCTCAGCAGGGACTAAATGAGCAATTAAGGCTTCTAGTCTAATTAGCCAATGTTCGCTGGTTCTTGGTTCAAAATAACCTAACCATTTAGAGACACAATGTATTTGCCATTTTAGGGCAGGATTCAGGTTCAAATCTGGATGTAAACACCTTAAAGCTTTAAAGTGAGCCAGTAATCGTAATGCAGGTTTCCAATAATGCGCCTGAAGAATGTATTTCAATTCTGCTCTTAATCTAGTGGTTAAAGCAGGAGTTTGGCGATCGCTAATTCTTAACTGCTCATACACACCACTCTTGATGGCATAGCGGATATATTCTGTCGTTTGAGACTCGATGGTAAAACCCAGACGTACCGCAAAGCGAACCGCTCGATAAATTCGCGTTGGATCTTCAATAAAGCTATTGGCATGAAGTACACGGATTTGACGCGATCGCAAATCTAATAAACCGCCAAAAAAGTCTAGTAACTCTCCTTTACGGGAAAATTCTCCTCTTTTAGGCGCGGTGAGTCTTACTGCCAAAGCATTAATCGTAAAATCTCGTCGATACAAATCCTGGCGAATAGAACTAGCCTCTACTTGGGGATTAGCTGCGGGATAAGGATAAAATTCCGTGCGGGCAGTAGCAATATCGACTAAGAGATTGCCAAAAACTGGATCTCGGTGCCAAGCTAAGGCTGCGGTTTGGAATTCCCCATGGATGGAAAGGCTGACGTTGGGGTACATCTGCTGTATCACCGAACCTAATTCCACTCCCGCCCCATCACCAGCAGAACGATGGTGACCATCAACTACCAAATCGATATCCTGTAGCAATAAGGGTTCGCGATCGCTAGTTAGTAGAACATCTCTAACTCCTCCCCCCACCAAATAGAGATTCCAGCCGCGTTGCTGTGATGCTTGAGTTACCTCCTGAAGCAGTTGCCAAATTACGGGTTCTAAACGGTTTTGTAATGTAGGTAATAAATGAGATGTTAGACTTTTCTTACTATCCGTATCTCCCTTAACTTCTTGACGCTGATCGTGAAGCTGGCGCAAAACATCGGTACGGGTGACAATCCCGATTAATTCTCCCCCCTCAATTACGGGTAATCTGCCTACGTCATAAGTGACCATTAAAGATTCTATTTCGGGCAAGGATGTATCAGGAACAATGGTTTTCAGATTACGACTCATATAACCCTTAACAGGTGCATGATTGAACCCATGGTGGAGCGCCAAATCCAAATCACGACGAGAGATAACTCCCACCAAGCGATCGCTTTCGTTAACTACTGATAGCCCAGAATGACCATAGCGAAACAAAATCCTTTGCGCCTGTTCGATGGTGATATCAGGGCGAATAGTTCTTACAGGAGAAGACATCAAATCCCTGGCTGTTGGCGGTTGAGGAATTTGCGACTCTAATTCAATTAACAACTCTTGGAATAATTGTGCTGGATCATCGGTGGCGATGGACATAGAAGCTGCTTGAGCATGACCCCCACCACCAAAAGGCCCGAACAGTAGATTGAGATTAGTTTCTGCCAAACGCGATCGCCCAATAACCACTAGTTTATATTGATCACCTTTATGATACTGATGACCCAACAACATCACATCACTTTCTGTGAGGTCAATTAACCTCGCTGTTAGACTCGACAAACCTCTGACAAACTTATCCGTCTGCAATAACACCGAAGCTACCGTATATCCTTGGACAGTAGTGCGCTGTAAATTATTCAAAGCATCTTTAAACAAATCCTGTAGATGATTGGATAAACCTGGGTCACTATATTCAGCTACAATCGACACATTTGCCGACTGTTCCATCAACCAAGCGAGGGCTCTCGCATCACGAGGAGTAGTCTGATCGAAGGTTAGCGAGCCAGTATCCACATGGATTCCCAAAGCCATTGCTGTAGCTTCAAAAGGCGTTAGAGTAATATTCTGCTGCTGTAACAATTCACAGATGTAGGTCGTAATTGCCCCCACCTCTTCAGTATGAATCTCCGTGACTGGAATATCCGACTTCAGATCCACATGATG
>CBDUCX010000012.1:0-35446 GCA_965365755.1 uncultured Pleurocapsa sp. | reverse complement strand
ATTGTAAATCATCGAATAAAAGAACAATCCTGAATCATTGCCTTATGCAACAGTCTTTTATACTGTGCCGAATTAATAATGTATGAACCAAAGCGTTCCAAATGTGGATTTTGTAACTGAGCGTCAAATAAGACATATTGCCTGGATCGCAAATGCTCTACCAATTTTACCATCGCCACTTTAGAGCCTTCTGTAATGCGATAAAACATTGATTCGCCAATAAATGCCCCTTTAATAGCAATACCCAATATCCCCCCTGCTAATTCGTCTCCCTGCCAGGTTTCAAAACTGTGAGCCCATCCAGCCTGATGCAAAGCTAGATATATCTCCCTTAACTCTTCAGAAATCCAAGTGAGATCGCGATCGCTACAGCCTTGACAAACTGCTGGAAAATCACGATTGATCGCTACGGAAAATCGTTCTTGATTAAGTACTCTTTGTAAAGATTTGGGATAGCGAAAACGATCATCTAAAGGAATCAGAGTACGTTGACGACTAGAATACCAATCCAATTTATTATCATCCCCCGCCATCAAAAAATAACCTTGACTGTATCCTTCAACAATAGAAGGAATATCAATTTTCATAATTTTTACGTACCTGTAAAGACTATTATTATAAAAATGTCCCCACCATAATGCGTAATGCTATAGTATTGATTGGGAAATAGAGAGCGATCGCCGATTTTACACCAAACTAATTTCGCTTAATGTAATCTGAACAATCTTCTAGAAAATCAATTAGAGGAATGACCTCTTCAGGTAAACTTTGCTCATCGAAGGATACTCGATAAGTTTTTTTGATTGTTTCGATGACTAGATTGTAGTTAAATGCATCTGCAACATTGGGTGATTTTTTACTTTCAGCTTCTAGGATGCCACTTTGGTCAACTAAAGACTTTAATTCTTGGGCTTCTTCGGCAGATAGTAGTTCGGTATTAATCTCACAGCCCTTGGTTAAACCCGCATATCCTCCTGATTGACGAAATTTAATTTTCATAGGGGAATCAATCTCACTAATTGGTCGTCCACTACTCATAGATAGCAAAGGTTGGTAGTCTATTGTCCAGTATTGATCGCCAACCTGATTAACTATAATTGTTTGAGTATCGGGTAATAATTTCAATTTATCATCTGAATTGAACTCTGAAAGTAGACCTGAGACAGAACTTGCGGCTACATCCAATTTAAAATTAGCCAGAAAAAAAAATTGAGACAGCGAAATAATTGTTATTCCAGCAGTTAAGATGATTAATTTCTCTAAAAACATATTCCTATTTCCCCACCTCAATTTCTCTATCAATTAGTCGAACTTGTTCAGCATCAATTGTGCAATGTCATTGATCAATCAAGCATTTTAGGAAACTGTAATCCCGACAGTATCCCAACCTTTTTTAACAGCCTGTTGTTCTAGGCTACCACTACCATAATCAGCCCCAGCGACAAGATAAGTCATGTTAGCAGCTTCTTGAAACTGGCTGGATTCATTGAGATTAAGTAGAGTTTTATACCATATACGACCAGCTTTTGACCAAGCATTTCCCCCAATTTCTAGAGCAGTAATATAAAAAGCATGATTAGGAATACCAGAGTTGATATGCACTCCGCCTTCGTCTTCATCAATTGGTAAATCTGCAAAATCTCTCATATGTTTTGGTTGAGGATCATCTCCTAAGAACGGATCATTTTCATGAGCTTTCTCTGCTGTCATCGTCCGTAAACTTGTTCCAGTAAATTCAGGGCCTATAATTAAGTCGCCAATGAGCCAATCAGCTTCGTTAGCAGCTTGATTTAAGTATCTTTGCTTGACAAGACAGCCCATAACATCAGCAAAATGTTCGTTAAGCGCTCCAGGCTGAAACTCATATATTAGGTTACTGGTATTAGTTATTACACCATGGGTAAGTTCATGTGCCACTACATCTATTGCTTTAGTAAATCGAATAAATAGTCTGCCATCTCCATCTCCATAAGCCATTTGCTCTCCATTCCAAAAAGCATTATTGTATCTCCGACCTGCATGAACGCTGGAAATTAGGGACATTCCACGATTATCAAGAGAGTTACGACCATATATTTCCGAGTAAAAATCGTAGACAATGCCAGAATAATCGTAGGCTTCGTTGACTGCATCATCTGCAACGGGAGGATCTCCTTCAGAGCGCACCAGTCTCCCAGGAAGTGACCACGGAGATGGTCGTCTATTTTCCATATCATAAATCAAACGATGTTTAGTACGGGCAGGGGAAGGAATTGCAGCCATCATCGGCATTGTTCTCAGAGTACTCCGAACTGCTCTTGCTTGAGCCGCGCTTTCAATCGCCTTGACGGCTAATTGACGAATTTCTGCATCTTCAGATTCTACTAAACGATCTAGTATATAGGGTGGCAGGAAACAATGAATTGGATTGTGGCAAGTATGTGGATTTGAGCAAGTATGCATAGTTGAAATCTCTCCATTATTTACTATTGAAAATTGAAAAATCGGCTTTCAAAATATATTTGAAAATATATCCGTAAGTGGGATGTAACTAAAAAAAGTGTAATTTTCCTCTCTATATAGATTTCTGTTTGAGGAGTAGTTTTTCTGCATTTTGTTATCTTTCCCTCTAGTTATTTATCCCAGGAATTAGACACACTAACCCCTTGTGGTGTTGAAACTCATTTCCTTGACCAGTTCCTTAAAGAGTAATCTTACAGCTTTAGCAGCTACTCGCATCCTAACCAACCTGATTGGTAAATTATTGGAATCAGGGTAGTATTAACGACTTTTGGACTCTTAGATCCTAGAATTTAGAATATGGAATGTTACGAACGAATGATGGTAAAAATTGATTAACAGAAGACGAAAAAAACTACGATATTTGATAGTTTTACTATCGCTATTGATCACCACTACTTTTATTGCCTGTCGTCAATTACCCTCCTCAGAGACTTCTGTGGCGATCAAGCCAGATAATATGAACCAAACAGCAGAAATAGTTTCCAAGGAAACTGGGGTATTAACAATTTGGTGGTATGAAGGGTATGTTGCAGCAGAAAAAACCTTTTTTGAAAAAATAGTTAGGGATTGGGAAAAGGAAAATCGTAAAAAAATCCAGCTAATCTTTTTCGACCAAGAAGCGTTGCTTGACGAAGCATTAAATGAAGCATTAAAGTCTGGAGCCACCCCAGATATCAGCCTTAACCATACTCAATTAGTTACTAGTTTGGCTTGGCAGGGAAAAGTGAAAGATGTTTCGGTGGTGATCAAACCAGTGGAAAGTTCTTTTCCCGATTCGGTGCTCAAGAATTCTTATCAATACAACAATATTACCAAAAAAAAGAGTTATTACGCTGTCCCAATTTACCAAGAAGGAGTCTATCTGCACTACTGGCGGGATATGCTTCAACAGTTGGGTTACGGTGAGGAAGATATTCCCCAAGATTGGGATGGTTTCTGGCAATTTTGGCTGACAGTACAGCAGCAATTACAATCTCAACAGCAAGAGGTTTTCGGTTTAGGATTTACCACTTCCCCTTATAGTACTGATACCTTTTTGTTCTTTGAACATGTTTTAGAAGCTTTTAACGTTAAACTTTTAAATTCTCGAAATCAGTTATTGATTAAGCAGCCTAAAACCCGCCAAGGAATCATTCAAGCTCTCGAATGGTGGACACAATTCTATCGACAGGAGCAGATTCCCCCCTCGGCACTGTTATGGAAAAACGCTGATAACAATTCCAGTTTTTACAACCGAATTGTTGCCATGACACCCAATCCTACCCTTTCCATTCCTGCTGCTAGAGCTGATGAGCCAGATGTTTATTTGAATCAGATAGGCACGGTAATGTTTCCCCATAAACCCAACGGTGAACCAATGACTTATATTACTAAAGTCAGACAGGCTTTAGTTTTTGCCGAGCGCAATTTTGAAGATGCGAGCAGTTTTCTCTCTTATTTAATTCAACCCGATATTTTAGCTAACTACATAGAAGCTGCTGGGGGGCGTTTTTTTCCCGCGAATAGAGCTAACTGGGATGATCCTTTCTGGACAAACCCTGAAGATCCTCATATCTCAAGGGTCAGAACAATGTTGAGCGAATCTCCTACTCGACCTCACTATTTCAGCGATAATCCAGCCTATAGGTCAGTACTAGAAAAAAACGTTTGGGGTCAAGCTCTTTATAATATTCTTACTGAAGATATTTCACCCGAAGTTGCCGCAGATCGAGCGATCGCCGAAATTGAGCAGATATTTAGTCAATGGAAATCGAAATCCTAGGCATCAGAATGAAGAAGACGGTTATTTTGTCGTCACTAGCGTTGTTGGCATTGATTGCAGTGCTGGCGTGGTCGGTGTTTAAACCCAGCCAGGAGACTATCAAAATTGCGATCGCGGCTCCTTTGAGCAATATTGGTCAGACTACTGCCATTGGTGCTGAATCAATGGTTAGGGGGGCACGGCTTTATGTTGATCAAATTAATCAGGCTGGTGGCATTAAGGGCAAAAAACTTAAACTAGAGATATATGATGACCAAAATGATCCGAACATAGCTGCTGAAGTTGCCCACAAGATTGTTGCTTCTGATGCTTTAGCAGTAATTGGACATTATAGTAGTAAGACCTCTTTGGTAGCAGGAAAAATCTATCAAGCCTATGGTATTCCAGCCGTTACAGGGTCTGCCACTGCGGATGATGTCAGTAAATGGAATAACTGGTATTTCCGTACTACTATATCTAATAGCAATCAAGGTTTATTTATTGCCGACTACATCAATAAAATTTTAAAGCGATCGCGCATGACGATTATTTATAGTCCCGACAGCTATGGTTTGACTTTAGCAGAAGATGTTGCTGCTAGTTTCACTGAATTAGGAGGAGAAGTTGTTAATCGATGGAGCCTGGAAACAGATGTAGACCGAGATCGTATTGTTGATGATTTAGTCGCCATAGAAGAAAACGGACAAGACCCTGGTGTGATATTTATGGCAGCAGGTCTGGAAGAATCTGCTAATTTAATTGCCAGAATTAAGCTTTACGGGCTAAAATACTCCATTTTTGGTAGTGACATTTTGGCAGACGTTTCTCTAGCGGAAAAGTTCGCTAATACTCCCGAAGAAAGGGATGATCCTGGTTTTTTCACCAATAATATCTATGCTCTTACCCCGATTGTGTTCGATATTTCTGGTGAAACGGGGCAACAATTTAGAAGCCTTTATGAGCAACGTTTTGGCTCTGTCCCTGGTTGGATTGCTGCGGCTTATTACGATACGGCTCATGTCGTGGCATCAGCGATCGCCGAATCCTTCAATGACCAAGAAAAACTATTACAAAATGCGATCGCTAATCAAAACTGGCGAGAAGGTCGTTATTTATTTAAAGAAGCCTTAGCTGATCTCTCCCCAGTAGAGACGACTATTCAAAACTTTGCGCAGGAAAAGCACTTTAACAGTAAAGGAGATATAACCATCTCCCCTATAGTAGGGGTATTTGATCGGGGTAAATTTACTTCTGCCTATAGCCAACTGCAACCGATCGCCGACATTAAGATCGTAGACAACTTACAACAGCAGCTCGAATTAGGGGAAATTGTCGAATTTGGCGAGGACTATATGCGCCAAACTGATATCGTTTATACGGGGATTGACGTTAATCAAGTCACTAATATCGATGAAAAAACCTCTACCTATCTCATGGACTTTTATCTCTGGTTTCGCTATCAAGGCAAAGATCTTAATCCAGCAGAAATTGAGTTTAGTAACTATGGCATCGAAAGACTAGATTCAGGGGAGAAACTAGCTATTGAAGAACCCTTAGAAGAGAAGCAACAAGACGGTGTTGATTATAAACTATTCCGTATCAAAGCCGATTTTAAAGAAGAATTCAATTTTCGCGACTATCCTTTTGATACTCAAACTTTAGCTGTTCGCTTTCGTCATAGCCACCTTACCAGAGACAAATTAATCTACGCTGTAGACTATATTGGCATGAGAGAAACCACTGTTCCCGATATTTTAGCTAAGTGGAACAGAGGCAAGGTATTTGCCGAGATCACCGACTGGATTGTTAATACAGCGAGCTTTTATCCCGATATCATCACTAATCAATCTACCCTTGGCGATCGCCGTTTTATTGATACAGATTCGCAAATTGAATATTCTCGTTTTAATGCTGTCATTGATATCCAGCGAGACTTAGTTAGTTTTACCATCAAAGAGTTATTGCCGTTACTGTTTTTTGTTGTTGTTGCTTATCTACTGCTATTTCTGCCTTTTGAATATGTTTCCGTTGAGGCGGTTAGTGGACTATTATTAGCAGTTGTCTTTTATCACCTCAGCTTGATTGAGAAACTACCAGAGGGAATTGGTTATGTAGTAGCCCTCGACTATGCTTTTTATATAGTCTACGGACTATTGGGCTTAGAATTATTGATCGTCACGGTGGGACACGGCGAATGGTTTTCTCAAGGGCGAATTCAAATTAAACAATTGATGGACTTTGGTCGATTCATTTTTCCTACCTTGTTATTTGTCAACCTCGCTCTTTTATACTGGCACTTTTCTTAAGAGTTTGTATATCTAGATCTTTTAACTAATTCAGAGTTCCGTTGGCGCTATTACCTGAAGCTTTTCCCTCAGAATTCTTTGCAGCCAGTATTGGACAAGAGCAATTAACCCCAGACGGGCGATCGCTTTTTGAGGATACTGCTTTTGTACTTCTCCTAGAAAGCGACAGTCTACCAGAAATATTGCTGTCGTCCTACTCAAGCTCAGTGCTATTTTGACCCAATTATCATGGTCAGAATTGCTGACAAAGGCATCCGTTACCATTAGCAACTGACGCAGCAGATCATATGCTGATGTTTCGGTGAACCATAAATTATGTTCTCGGTCTAACCATGATATTGATTGTGAAGGTTTAAGTTGCCAACTTAGCTGCTCAAAATCACCTTGCAAGATAATTAAATTTTCTCTGGCTGCTAAACGTAATAAGCTACAGCAGCGCGCATGAATATACAGTGCGGGGAACAAGTTATCTGGAGTTTTAGATAAAGGACAAACCTGAGCAGCAGTGCTATTGCTTTTAATCGTCAATAGGGAGAATGATCTTTCTAGCCAGGTGACGATGGTTTGAGAATCTAAATAACAGTTGAGCCAACCTGATGAGAGTATTTCTATCTGTAGTCTTAGTTTGGATTCAGCAGCAGCAGGATTTTGTTTTAAGACCAGTAATTCTTTTAAATTATCAGTAACTATTGATAGAGATATTTTCAGATATGAAGCTAAAGACAAGCCTAGAGGACAGCTATATACAATCGGGATAGATTGTAATTTAGATAACATTTCAGAGGTGTTATTTCCTGGTGATAATTGTCTGATTTGAGAATTTGCCAGCGCGATTTTCTGTTCCAAGAGGGACACCAGGAACTTATATTCAATTTGGACATTAAACTTTTGTTGATATAAATCGCAAATTGACAATAACTGTTGTTTCAATAAATACTTCACAGAAATAGTTGGTTGTTCCTGATTAAGTGGTATTTTAGAAAGATTATATGAATTAGTATTTTTTGACACATTGCTATCCATGTAGAATCAGATAGGCGTTGATATCTTAATTTTGCCTCCCACTATGCCATTTTCCGAAAAATCGTCTGAGGAATCCAGCCCAGCTTTGACCTGGCAAGATGTCATTGACTGGGCACAAACTCATTATCGCGATCGCATTTTTGGTAAAGATGAACAAATTCCTGCCCGTCCGCAGTTAATTTACCTGGTCAACCAAGGAGCAGTACGCTTAGTCAGCCAAAATATAGTAGAACAAAACTCTGGGATAAATTCAGAGGAATTGGAATTAGACCAGTTAGAAGAATCATTTTTGGGTTTCGTTGGTGCAGAAAAACCTTTTGAAATCGTAAGTCAGTCTTGTTTTAGCATCAGCGCTTATGCCCACGTCGATCAGACTCACGTAGCTTGGTTGTACTGGCAGGATTTAGATAATTGGCCTAATTTTCGTCAACGACTATATGAAGATTTTCGCTATCAACATCAAAGAAAGCTATTGTGGCTCAGTGCTTTGGGACAGAGGAAAACTATTGATCGCTTGACAGGTTTTCTCACTTTATTGGTAGAAGAATATGGGATTAATCAGGGAATCAACTGCTGTTTGCCCTACAGTCTAACCCATGCCCAAATTGGTAGTGCGATCGGCTCCACTAGAGTTACGGTCACGAGGCTAATGGGGAAACTTCGTCGTCAGGGGATAATCTCTGTGCGAGACGATAATTCTATCTGCATCAACAGCATGCAACTTGAGCAAGCGAAACAAAAGCCATAAACCCCATCTAGTTCGAGAAGTGGAGTTTTGAGACAGTTAGTAGGTAGTAGGTAGTAGGTAGTAGGTAGTGGGTAGTAGTTAAGCTGGCGACAGAGTTTGATACTCAAAAATTAAAACTACTGGTTTGAAACTGGACACGGTTTAATTTGTATTTAAATTTCATATTTTTCAACATCCATCAGATTAAAAAAATTAATATAAATTAACTTTGGCTCGATCTATTACCAAATTAAATGAGTCGAGATGTAAAAAATATCTTAAGATTGACAAGTAAGAAGTTAAAATTTCTTAAAAACTTACTATTTGACAAAAATATAAATTTAGGGAGAATATTTATGGCGCTCGTCCCAATGCGTTTGCTTTTAGAACACGCTGCTGAAAACGATTATGGTATTCCTGCGTACAACGTCAATAATATGGAGCAAATTATCTCCATTATGGAAGCTGCTAACGAAGCCGATAGCCCCGTTATTTTACAGGCTTCTCGTGGCGCGCGTAAGTATGCTGGAGAAAACTTCCTACGCCATCTAGTATTGGCAGCAGCAGAAAGCTATCCTCATATTCCCATCGCCATGCACCAGGATCATGGAAATAGCCCTGCGACCTGCTATTCTGCAATTCGCAACGGTTTTACCAGCGTCATGATGGATGGTTCCTTAGAAGCAGATGCTAAGACACCCGCTAGTTTTGAATATAACGTTAACGTAACTGCTGAAGTAGTTAAAGTTGCTCACTCCGTTGGTGCATCTGTGGAAGGCGAGCTAGGTTGTCTAGGTTCTTTAGAAACTGGTAAAGGTGAAGCAGAAGATGGTCACGGTTTTGAAGGTGCTTTAAGTAAAGACCAGTTGTTAACTGATCCTGATGAAGCAGTTGAATTCGTAGAACGCACTCAAGTAGATGCTTTAGCAGTAGCTATTGGTACTAGCCACGGTGCTTATAAGTTCACTCGCAAACCTACTGGTGAAATTCTGGCGATTAGCAGAATTGAAGAAATCCACCGTCGTCTACCTAACGTTCACTTAGTGATGCATGGTTCCTCTTCTGTACCTCAAGAATGGATCGACATCATCAATGCTCATGGTGGTAAAATTCCTGAAACTTATGGTGTACCTGTAGAAGAGATTCAAAAGGGTATCAAGAGTGGTGTGCGTAAAGTTAACATCGATACTGACAACCGCTTGGCTATTACTGCTGCTATTCGTGAAGCTGCTGATAAAGATCCTTCTAACTTTGACCCCCGCCACTTCCTCAAGCCTTCTATTGCATACATGAAAACTGTATGTCTCAGACGCTATGAAGCTTTTGGCACTGCTGGTAACGCTGGTAAAATCAAGCAAGTTTCCTTGGATGATTATGCTGCTAAATACGCTAAAGGCGAACTATCTACTAGCAACAAAAAAGTTGTTTCCGTATAGGCTTGTGGACAGCAGGCGAATTTAAATAAATTCTCTATTTAAGATGAGTGGTTGTGATTGACCACTCATTTTTTCTGTTAATTTATATTTTGGGCAGTTTAATCAAATAAAACATATAAACCGTGGTTATAAATTCGTTAGCAAAAAATGATAGTTGGTCGCAACTAGATTGGCATTGGCAGGGTCATAGAATTCGCTACACTGTTGCTGGGACGGGTAAACCATTGTTATTGATTCATGGCTTCGGCGCGTCTATTGGTCACTGGAAAAAAAATATTCCTGTATTGGCAAATGCAGGCTATAAGGTATTTGCTCTCGATCTATTAGGATTCGGTGGTTCGGATAAAGCTCCTTTAAACTACACCCTGGAACTTTGGCAATCACAAATCAAAGATTTTTGGAATGAGCAGATCAACGAACCCACTGTCTTTATTGGTAATTCCATCGGCGCACTATTAGCATTAATGTTAGTTACTAATCATCCTGAGATTGCTGCGGGGGGAGTATTAATTAATTGTGCAGGAGGATTAAATCATCGCCCTGGAGATCTTAATCCAATTTTGGGTTTGATCATGGGTGGGTTTACTAAATTGATTAGCTCTCCCATGACAGGTAAGTTTATTTTTGATAATATTCGCCGCAAAAGCCAAATTCGTCGCACTCTGTATCAAGTTTACTGCGATCGCAATGCGGTAACAGACGAGCTGGTAGAAATGCTACATCAACCATCTTGTGATCCAGGGGCGCAACAAGTTTTTGCCTCAGTTTTAACTGCGCCAGCAGGTCAATCTCCTGATGAACTGTTAGCTAATTTGTCGTTACCACTATTAGTAGCTTGGGGGGAAAAAGACCCCTGGACACCAGTAGCAGGGGCAAAAATTTATCAAGAATTAGCCAATAGTCGCCCCGATGTTCAGTTTCAGATTATTCCCAATGCAGGTCATTGTCCCCACGATGAAAACCCCGCAACAGTAAATGCCCAGATACTTGAATGGTTATCTAACTTATAGTAGTTCAAATTAGTTTCCTTACTTTTATTCGTTATCTCTTTTGGGTAGTGGGTAGTAGGTAGTAGGTAGTGACGAGTAGATAGTGGTATTTATGTAAGATCATATGGTTTTTATTTGGAACGACTATAGATTATGTGAAAGCATGAAACCGATCAAGCTCTTATCTGTTTGTGGTTTAATATTATTGCTCTTTAGCTGTAGTTCTCAACCTGATCGAGAAAACTTGCTGGCGGGGAAAGTCACAGGAGTAGTTAGTGGTCAGACTGTTGAGGTTGTCTTGACTGGCACATCGGAAATTACCCGAGTCCGAATTACGGGCATAGATGCCCCTGATCTACGTCAGTCTCCCTGGGGAGAAACCGCTAAAAAGAGGTTATCGGAGTTGGTAATGGGTCTGCCAATTCTAATTGAATCAGATTTTGAACAACGCGATCGCTTTAACCGTCTCCATGGTCATCTTTGGCAGGGGCAAACTCTAATCAGTCAGCAGTTAATTAAAGAGGGATGTGTACTAGCAAACGATAGATATGACCACCAATATAGTAAGCTGCTGATGGAGTCGCAAGAATATGCTCGCTTGATGGGTTACGGGATCTGGAATCCAGAACTGGCAATGCGCTACACTCCTAGTCAATTTCGCTTGAATAATAAAAAATGACTCAAACTGCCACTGAACAACTACAGATTTATTTAGATGTCGCTACCGAATCAGTACTAGCTGCGGGAGCGGTATTAAAAGAGCGTTGGGGAAAGCTGAATAATATTCAAGAAAAAGGTCGCCCAGGAGACTTAGTTACCGAAGCTGATAAGTTAGCCGAAGTAGAAGTTCTCCAAGTACTTAAGCGTCATTTGCCAGAGCATCAAATATTGGCAGAGGAGTCGGGTTCTTTGGGTAATACTAATAGTAAATATCTCTGGGCGATCGATCCTTTAGACGGTACGACTAACTATGCCCATGGTTTACCTTTAGCAGCTACCTCCGTTGGCTTAATGATTGATGGAGTCCCTGCGGTGGGTGCTGTTTATAACCCCTTTAGTGATGAGCTATTTCAGGCAGCAACGGGACTGGGGGCAACTCGCAATCGTTGCCCAATTCAGGTTTCTCAAACCCAAGAACTGAGTAAAAGCCTCTTGATCACTGGCTTTGCCTATGATCGGCGGGAAACTACTGACAATAATTATGCTGAATTTTGTCACTTGACTCATTTAACTCAGGGAGTTCGTCGCCTGGGCTGTGCTTCCATGGATTTAGCAGGTGTCGCCTGCGGTAGATTAGACGGCTATTGGGAAAGAGGCATTCAACCCTGGGATATGGCAGCAGGAATTGTTATTCTACGGGAGGCAGGAGGCAAAGTAACAGCCTATGATGGTAGTCCTTTAGATATAGCTTCGGGACGCATTTTGGCAACAAACAGCTTGATTCATGATGCACTGAGTAAAGCTTTAGCTGAAACTCCTCCTTTAACAGCCTGGAAAATGTGAGTATCGGTCAGCCTTTTAACCTTTTCCCCTGATGGACTGACAAAAGTTCTGAAATTTTTGAGAATTCGTAGGTTGGGTAGAACGACAGTGAAACCCAACAAAAGCTTGATATTGCTGGGTTTCATAACTTCAACCCAGCCTACAAATAAAAGATTTGTCAGTCAACCAGCCTTTTCCCAATCTCAACAGATCTATTAGTGCCTAACATCAGTTAATAACTGTGTTATCAAAATTGATTACAGTTAGGTTACTGTTGGCATTGATTACTAATCGGTTAAGCAGCAGGAGAGATTACAGCTATGACTATCCTCAATCTGAACTTAACACCAGAGCAAATTCTTGATCCACTGCGAGAACTATATCGACGAGATCTCAAATACAGAAAAGCGATCGCTGAATATGCTAACAACTTCAAGCAGCGTGGTGTTTTTCTGCGTAACGAGGCGGATTTTCTTCAAGAGCGATTATCTCTGCACAACATTGACTTTAATAGTGACTTACTCCCAGTTAAATTGCTCACTGTCGAGTTAGTTCCCTCTACTTGTTGGTTTTCCAATGTCCGAGATCATGTTCCCAAAAAAACCTGGGACTTTTTGCGTAAATCGACTTATAAGCAAGCCAAATATCGCTGTGAAGTATGTGGTGGTCGTGGTGATAAGTGGGCTGTGGAATGTCATGAAATCTGGCACTACGATGACCTGAACTATATTCAAACCTTGTCGGGATTGACAGCTTTATGCCCTAGTTGTCACCAAGTTAAACATATTGGTTTAGCTGGTTTACGGGGTTATGGTGAACGAGCAGAAGCTCACCTAGCTAAAATTAATGGCTGGACAAGAGAACAGACTGATGCTTACCTAAAAACTGTCTGGGATACTTGGCAGGAAAGAAGTGGTCATGATTGGAGTTTAGACCTTGATTGGCTTAACTGCTATGGTATTGACGTTAATCCCAAAAGATAAACCGCGCCAGAGATGAAAATCTTAGTTGGTATTGTAATACATTTATGCTACAGAAATTCTAAAATTTTTTAAGAGCAAAAGGGCAAGCAGAGCAAAGTGCTATGTAGCCCTGGGAACGACACACACAACACGAAAACCGATATCGCTGAGACGATTATCGCGCGTACTGTCGTTGCGAGTCGCTGAACGGCAGCTCCCTGGAATGAAGAACCACGAACCACCACGCACTACTTTTTTACTACCATTTCCTGATGACCATACACTGCCATCAGTTGGCGCATCTTGATAGCTATCATGCCAACCATCTTCACACCATTCCCATACATTCCCATGCAGATCATATAAGCCGAAAGCATTAACCACTTGAAACCTGCCTACGGTCGTCGTTCGACCACGTTGCGCTTGTATATAATTCGCCAAACTTGGTGCAATCGTCTGACCAAAGTGATAGGAAGTAGTTGTTCCCGCGCGACAAGCATATTCCCATTCGGCTTCCGAAGGCAAACGATATTCTTTTCCTGTTTTTTGCGATAATCTCTGACAAAATTCTACGGCATCATACCAAGAGACTTGTTCTACTGGTCGGTTATCCCCCTTATAGTATGATGGGTCTGAATTGAGGTCGCGTTCGACTTCAGGCAAAGACGCGATCGCTCGCCATTGTGCTTGAGTCACTGGATACTTGCCCATGAGGAAGGGAGAAACCCTCACCTTATGTCGCGGTCGCTCATCATTATAAGAACCCTCTTCTCCTTCAGGAGAACCCATCCAGAACTCGCCCCCAGGAATTTTAACCATTTCTAGGATAATTCCGTTCCCTAAGTTTTCTATCACAGTCGGTGGGGGTTCGACTATGTGTAGAGAAATCTTCCCTTCTCCATCAATTTTTGCCAACCGAATGGGTACTTCTTCTCCCCACTGCTTCAGCAGCCAAGATGCTCCCAGCCTTACCTTCACTTCTTCACTTACGCCCTCAAGCAACTTCCATAACCTCTTTTTCGTTAAAAATGATTTGACTGCTGCCGCTTCTTCTAACGCTTTGTGATTTAAATTATCAACATCTGAAAAGAGGAGGTAAGAACGTAACTCTTGCTTGCTGCATGCTTCGAGAAATTGCTGTGCTAACTTGGACAAAGGCTCTATAACAGCGTATTCTGACAAAACTTGCTCCGCTTCAGCTAATTTGTATCCTCCCCATAAATAATCTCGGAACTTGTCGTGTGCTTGCCAAGTTTGAGCATCCTTTTCCATCTGTCTGGCTAATCTTCGTCCTTCGCGATTCTCTGTGCGCCACTGTTTCAGTTTTTCCCATCCTTCGATCAAAGCTTCATGGGCTAGATCTACCCAAGCTTCTCGCTCTGGTTCACTTCCCCCTGTTACTAACAAGCGACCTTTAACTAATCCTTGCTTACCCTCAATTAATTCTGTTAATAGTTTCTGTTCCTCTGGGTTATCTCCAGCCAGGGATAATATTGCTGCTTTAGGTTGGCGTAATCTAGTATCCTTTTCCCCCTCACCTATTTGCAGAAGTTTTAAAAAGATTCCCTTGATTAAACCTTTCTCTGTTTCTGATCGCTTTTCTTGGGGAGAGTCTTGTTCATAATCCCTGTACTGGAAAACCTTGTCCGCATGTCGATTGAGAGCGCCAACCATCCCGCCTATCGCCTCGTAACCTTCTAAAGTAAGCTGATGTTTTGCCCGATCTCCCTTGTCCCAAAGCTGGGTTAAGGCAAACTCCAACAGGGGAAGAAAGCCTGGTTCTTGTTTAATATCATCGCGGATTTTATAGAGTAACTCTTCCGTAACCTGATAACCTTGGCGTTTGGCTGGTTCACAGATAGCATCTATCAAATTCTTTCCTGCCAGAGTCGGCAGATATTTAGCTTCCTCCTCAATCAATTGTCGTAGAGGCTCGTAATCCAAGCAGGGTTCAAGAAAATCCGCCCGCATTGTAGTTACTACAGCTAGGGGAGAGTTAGGCAACTCGGTAACTTGAGTAATTAGGTAGATAAAGCGATCGCATTGTTCCGCCTCAGCGACGGTGAATAATTCCTCAAACTGATCTACCACCAGCAAGTGTCTTCCTTGAGGAAAGCGTTCTCGCAGTCTTTCTAACAGTGGTTTTAAGCCTTCACTAGATTGATCATGAATACATTTATCCAGCAGTTGTTCTTCTTCTGAAAAATAATTCTGATGCAGCACTTGTTCCAACCTCGCCAGAGGCTTGAACCCAGGTTTGATCGGTTCTATAACTTGCCATCCCAACTCTTCTAACCAGGGAATTAATCCCGCCAGCACCACTGAAGATTTGCCACTTCCAGAAGCCCCAATCAGGGGAATGAAAGACTGCCGAGTCAATTTCCTTTCCAGTTCTTCCACTACCTGCTTACGCCCGAAGAAGAAGGGGCGTTCTGTCTTGGTAAACGCCAACAATCCCTGGTAAGGACAAACTATCTCTCCCTTAGCATCTAGTATTGGTTGAATTTCTGGAACTTCCTCTGTTCCAGTGAAGGAATGCTTCACCAAAGTAATAGAACCACCTATTCCCATCCGTAGGGGTGATTGCAGTTTTCCTCCAATCTGGGTATTGATGTAGTCAAATAGGCGATCGCAACTTATTTTACCTTGCTCATTCGCATTCTGAGATGATAATCCCTCAATTACCGCTCCAGAAAAGACACTATGTTCTTCTTTTCTAATGCTTTTAGCGGTTTCGTAAGAACGACAGGCTGTGATCAGATAATAATTCTGTTTATGTTCAAATGTCTTCAAACTGTCATTCATTAAGTGTTTTTCGATATAATTACCACTGTGACAGCAATCCAATAACATCACTAATTCACTTAAATTCGCCTCTTGAATTAAACTAGCTAATCTGGTAAGCGGGAACCCATTTTTTTGCTCGATAATCTTGTTATTTTCTACTGTTACTTGAGTATTTGAAGCAGCTAAAAACCCCTCTTGTTCATCAAAGCGATCGCAAGTAAATCCATGTCCTGTAAAATAAATTAAGGCAGTTTGATTTTTAGCGATTTCGTTTAAAAATAGCTTTAAAGTATCATATAACTGATTTACCGTGACTTTTCCTGCCTTCATTTCATAGTCAGCTTTCTCTGCATTCCTTTTCTGAGGTAATCTCGTTATCTGATAATCACCATAGGTGCGTAACTGTTGCGCAATAGTTTCCCCGTCTTGAGTTGTTTTAGGAAGGGGTTTAAAATTATCGTATTCAGGAATTGCAATAATTAGGGCAAATTTCGTCATATCGAAGGCCAAGAAAATAATCTCAGACTTATTGTAAAATCTATCTCATTTTCAAGTTATCTTTGGCTTCATTTATCTTCACTAGAAAAACTAAAAGCCTTTGGTAATATAGGTTTGTAATCTCGCAGCAAATTGCCCAAATGTCCCCGAAAAAGCTTTATTTTGAAACAGATGATGGAGTTAAGAATCTAGATATCGATCTAAATCCAATTATTGATTCTTCTGATGACGATGGCATAGATGATATGGGTATATCTACGGATATTAACCAACAACTCGATCAAGCACAACAAATGATTCGAGATTGTGCGGAATATACTCTAAATTCTTTTAAACATTTTGCGGCTGCGGAAGTAGATGAAATTACCCTAAAATTTGGCATTGAATTAGGAGGAGAAGCAGGGATTCCTTACATTACCAAAGGCACAGCTAAAAGCAATTTAGAAATTGAGGTTAAGTGTACTTTTCCTAACTAAGAAAGTGAGTAGTTTTTCATACTACTTATGTCTTTATCTAGTATCTATAAATTTATTACTGTAGCTAATTTGTTTTTTAGAAACGAACAAAGAGTTCCTATCGATGTAGATAGTTACAAATTTACTGAAATCAAAGAAATTATTACAAAGCAATATAATAATAATGACACAAAAGTGCGATCGCCCTATCCAACCTACAATAACTAAACTTAATCCTATTGCTCAACGAAAACAGGAAACCGAGCGTATTGTTGTCGTCTATTTCAATAATCATCAGACTTTCACTATGCGATCGCATTCTTTAACATCTTTGAGAGCAGAAGCAGTACTATTATTCAAATCCTTAATCACGCTAAAGCTACCGTCAGTCTCTAAAACCACGGCATCGGCATCTTCAATTGCACCTATACCACTAGCTCGCAACGCGGCTAAAACTTCGCCAACTGCAATTCTTTCCCGTTTGAGTACGTCCTCTTTAAGCTGTCCTTGATAAAGCAACAATGCAGGTTCAGCTTTGACTAATTTTTGAACTAAAGAAGAATGTGTAGAAATAGAAGTGAGAACATATTGAAACAACACTAATAAGCCAAAAGCTAAAAGCCCAGTACCAAAGGAGTCTTTGGTAGATAGTAAAATGCTCGATAAAATTGAGCCAAAAGCGATCGTCACGACAAAATCAAAGGAATTCCATTTGGAAAGAGTTCGTTTACCTGATACCCGCAGCATAATAATTATTGCCACATAGGCGACTGTTCCCAAGACGATTGTATCGATGAATGGATTGAAGAGTTTAAACATGGTATTGCAATGAGAGTCAAGGAATTGAATCGGGAATAGAACTCAGGTTATAGAGAAAATTAAAGGTCAAGAAAAAAAGCTGCTTTTCCAACCCTTTGATCCTGACCTCTTTGCATTGTTCCGATAGTTTGTCATGTATAGGCAATTAGTCGAACTGATAACCCGTGACATATTCTTTCTATAATGCCCTACCGAAAGACTATGATTCAGCGGAAGGTATAATTTCTACCTCCATGGTTACATCATTAACTCCAGTAATTTCCTGAGCTAGAGGTAAAATACTTTCATATTCTTTTTCGCTGGGTACTGTACCGACTATTGCCACGTTCCCATCTTCGGCATCAACAGTAAGTTTGGCACGGGGAATGTTGGCTTCTAGCTTGGCTCGAATTTCGCTTTCTAGGTCTGAGTCGTTCCTTACTTTTTGCTCTCCAATAATATCGTTGCGTTGTTCCCTGGCGCGAATGTCTGAGCTTAATTGTTCCTGACGAACTTCGCTAGTGGCATCTTCTAAGGTTTCTTCGACTTTACCAGGGTCTTCTACCACTGCACCATCTTCGATATCAGAAGGAGCATCGGCACTGGTACGAGCCTCGTCACAAGCAACTGCACCAAATAGCAAAAAACTACTTATTAATAATCCTGTTAATTTCTTCATTATTATCTCCATATCTTTAGTCATTTATCCCACAGTGGCTACAGAACCACCGTCAACTCGGTAATTTGCACCCACGACAAAGCTAGAATGCTGAGAACAAAGAAAAGCTATTACCGCAGCGACTTCTTGGGCTTTACCCCGACGGTGTAATTCCAAGTGGGGGCGTTTTTCATCCAGAAAGGTTTCAATAGCTTCGTCGAAGCTCATGTTCTTTTCCTTGGCTCGTTTCTCCATCATGGCATCGGTCATCGGGGTGGCAATATAGGCTGGAGATACAGAGTTAACTAAAATACCGTCTTTAGCATAGGCTTTTGATAAATTTTTGGTTAGGTTTAGTATCCCTGCTTTTGCGGCACAGTAGGGCATTTCATCGGTATAGGGTTGCACTGCATCCTCTGAACCAATGAGAACGATCCTGCCCCAGCCTTGTTCTTGCATGGAGGGAATAAAAGCTCGACAGACGCGCACCGCAGACATGAAGTCTACATCGATGGTTTCATACCAATCTTCATCGGTTAGCTGAAGAAAGTCTTTTGTGGCACCAGTGATGCCAGCACAGTTAACCAGTATGTCAACCTTACCGAAATAATTAAGTATATGCTGTTGCGCTGCTTCCACTTCTTCTAAGTTTCTCAAGTCTGCGGTAACTGGTATTGCTTCCCCAATCTTGCTGACCTCTTCTGCGGTTGCTTTTAACTCGTCTGTAGTTTTATCAATCAGGGCAATTTTTACCCCTTCGGCTGCGAGTAATTTAGCTGTGGCTTTACCCATTCCTGAGTCACCACCAGTAATCACTGCCACCTTATCTTTTATTCCGAAATCCATCTTAATCTCTTTGTTGTCTTGCTAATATTTTTACTATCTTTATTTTTGAATTACGTTGCCGTCTGCTTCTACTTCTAGTTCTTCACGACGAACTTTCTCTCTTGCTTCTACAGTCTCGTGCTCGACTTCTTTGCGAACTTTAACTTCTTCCCGCACAAAAGCTTGCTTTTCAATATCCGCAGTTTCTTCATAAACGTCTACCCGAGCTACTTCTCCGCCTGAAAAGTCTACTTTGCCAGGGTTAACCACTGTACCGTCTACTGCATCTGTCCGCTCCACTACGACGCGCTCTCTCTCGATAGGTACTTCTACTTGAGCAGTTTCAGTTTCTACGCGCTTACCAATGGAAACCTCACCAGCCTTTTCGCGCTGTTTATTGACCATCAGACGCTCTTCATAGAGTTTAATTTTTTGATCATCAGGAATATCTGTCCGATTTCTGATATCCTCGTCTACATCAGTAACCGTAGTAGGCTTTGTCCCTGGCATATCATAGATATCGAATTCCTCGACACCATGTTGACGCATGATTGTGGCAGCACGGTCAATTTCGTATCCTGTACCTGTCACCATCACCAGAAAGCTGCCTTTCTCGACTCGATCGCTATATACTTTAGCCTTTTCTTCGGGGATACCTAAGCCAATCAAAGCGCCAATTAAACCGCCCGCAGCAGCGCCAATACCTGCACCAGCTAGAGTAGTTGCGATCGCAGTTGCTTCTGCACCAGCCAATAAAATGGGTCCAATACCAGGAATAGCTAATGTCCCTAACCCTACTAATAAGCCAGTAATACCACCCAATGCACCACCAGTTAGAGCGCCAGTAGCAGCACCATCATCCGCCTTGTTGCCTATTTCTTCTGTAGTTTCTTGTCCTGCAATTTGGTCTGCATCTCTGACAATGACAGATACTTGATCCATATCATAACCAGCTTTTTTCAGTGCCAGTACCGCAGCTTCTGCTTCATCGCGGCTGTAATACAATCCAGCAGCACGTTTATATTGACTAGTAACCATTATTTATTTTCCTCTAATGTAATTTATATGTTTGCGTCGGTATGAGCTTTGTATTGAGTCGCTCGCACCAGCATGACAAACAAATTTTTCTGTTTACTACTCTTATTATTCAGCTTTTCTAGAAACAATTTATCTACCTCTAGCTCTATTTAGCGATTGTCTAAAGATAGATAAATTATTTTTTCACTCTTTTTTTATTGGTTGCTAGTAGAAAATTTCTCGCCAAAATATTTGTTAATCAAAGTGTTAACAAAGGATAGGATGATTGGCGCAACTATAAATGCAATCAAGCCAGCAACTCTAAATCCAGGCACGAAAAGTGAAGCTACCCAGAAACATAAGCCGTTAACTACTAGTGAAAATCCTCCTAAAGTAACTATGGTCAGAGGCAAGGATAGTAGAGATAAAACTGGTTTGACACCCGCGTTAACTACACCGATACTAGCACCAGCTATTAAAGCAGCAGGAAAGTTAGCTATGCTAACTCCGGGAAAAATAATATCAACTACCAGAAGGCTGAGAGCTGTTGCTAAGATGCTTAAAAGTGGACCTACCATAATTAATTGACTCCTGATTTTTTATCTAAAGCGAAATATAGTGAAGAATCGCTACCTGTTATTACATTTGATGTTAAATATCTAGATGATTTGATACCTCTGGCAAAAGATATAGATTGATAATTAGTCAATTGCTAAGTAAGTAGGGCGAAATAAAATCAAATAGGTTCAGAAGTATGAATCAGGGTTCAAGCTATTACGACTAACGACTAACGACTAACGACAGCCCCAACAAGTTAATTTTATATATATACTGACCTACTTAGCATCACCAATTGACGATTATCTTTCCGAAGATAGAAGATATGGAGAATATAAATCAATATAATGAATAGTAAATTGAGTAAATAAAGGTATAAAAAGTAACAATGGGAATTCTTAATGTTATCGTCGCCATCTTACTTCCGCCCCTTGGTGTGTTTATGGCTATGGGAGTTAGCCAAGCTTTATTAATTAATGTTTTGTTGACTTTACTAGGTTGGGTTCCTGGTGTGATTCATGCACTTTGGATTCTATCTAAGAAAGCAGAACAAGCAGAAGTATAATAATGATCAACGAGCAGTCAGCTATGAGTATTCAATCAAGTTCACTGCTCAGTTTTATGGCTTCAGTTATTAGTTATTAGCAAAATCAATAACCTAAAAATACTCCCCAAGAAAAAGAGTCGAAGTATTCCACTTTAAAAGCTGCTTGACTGACAAAACTTTTAGGAAAGATTGCATCAATAAGTATGAACCTAGAACTCTAACTGATAAAGCCGTTATTGATCTTGTTTGAATAATGCGATCGCTCATTGAGGAAGCTAAGACCTTGATCTCTACTTGGATCATCTCATTGATTATTAATCAGCAATTTGGAAATGGTTAGCTAGCAAATCGGGATTATTACTCAGGATGGCAAACTGACCACCGTTACCCAAACCAGCATTAGCGCCATTTTCATTGTAAAATAAGTTGCCCGTACTACTACTGTAGAGAATAAAAGCATCAGAAGCAGCTACCAAATTGTCCTCACTAACAACAGCAAATTCATGGGCATTACTAAATCCTGAGCCAGCCTGAGATGTAAGAGCAGTAAAAGTAGTTTTGTCCAACTCAATTACATCAGTGCGATCGCCGAAATCAGCAATGATATCGATACCGATAGTATCTAAATTAAATGTTACGTAGGTATTAAATACAAAAGTATCATTACCTAACCCTCCTTTGAGCTTATCGTTACCATAACCCCCCAACAAAGTATCATTGCCCTTACCACCGTAGAGAAAATCCCGCTCATTTTCCCCTTTCAAGTAATCGTTGCCCTCTTCTCCATAGAGAAAGTCAATCCCATTTTGACCAGCTAGGAGATCATTACCTTCACTACCATAAAGTCGATCATAGTCATCGCCACCATATAGAGAATCATCACCATAGGAGCCATCTAAATAGTCTTGACCACCATGACCAAAGAGGCGATCATTCCCATACCAACTACGCATGATGTCCTTATCTTTGCCGCCAATGAGGAGATCGTTTTTGACCCTTTAGAGTGTCTTGGTTACTACCGCCAAATAGACCATCATTACCGTTGCCACCATAAAGGCTATCGTTGCCGATATCTCCCTTAAGAATATCGTTGCCACCACCCCCAGAGGCTGTATCATCACCATGACCACCACTTATATAATCATGACCACTGTTGCCATAAAACAAGTCATGACCATATTGACCATATAGTTTGTCATTACCATCACCACCAAACAGGCGATCATTGCCGTTTCCTGCAAAAATGCGATCGCTCCCCCAATCTCCTTCAAGGGTATCGATACTACTGTTGTCACTGAGATAGTCGTTTAATTAAGATTTTCCAGAAGATTTGTGATCTCGAAAAATTTCAGAAATTGATTTCCATAGTTCGTTTAAAAGCTGTTTTACTTGTCTTTCTCTTTTGGCGATCGCCACGCCAGTTTCTCCTAGTTTTTGTTCAAACTCTTGTTGTTTTTCTTCTATTTTTCCTGTAAAAACTTCGGGGTTCTCTTTAGCTTTTTCGTACCATGCTTTAGCATCATCTAAGTATTGATTGACATTACCATAACTTTCGCCGTATCTACCAGCTAAGTTCGCTCGAATAATCGCTAGTTGAGCTTTTAGTTGAGCATATCTTTTTTGTAATAGTGCCACCTCTTCACTATTTTCAATATTGTGGATAGCATCAGCGATCGCTTTTTTTACTGGTTCAGAATTATCTTGACTGTTAGTTTGTACTTCTTGCAATATACTGTCTATTTCCTGTTGTAATTCTTGTTCTTCTTTTGCTACTTTTACTTCTAAAGTTTTGATTTCCGACTCAGTATGAGAAATTGCTTCTCTTCTAGCACTACTAATACCTGCGATCGCTCCTTCAATGGAAGCAGAAATCTCTTCTTTTATTTCTCCCTGTTTGTCTTTAAATATTTCTACGACTGCGGCGATCGCTTCTTGAACGAAAGTGATAATCTCCGCTCTACCTTCTTTTACTTCTGAAGCAGCTTCTGCTACTGCTGTTTTGACAATATCTCTGATGTTCTCTGTTTTTAACTGTCCTGTTTGTTTGGCTTGCTGTAGATTATTGATTATTTTATCTTTTCTAGATTCCGACATAATATTTATCTCACCTAAAACAGTTCTTATACTCACAAGTAGTTTGAAGATACTATCGTTCTACATATCTTACGTAAGTTTTATACTAATTTATCTAATATTTTCTCATAAAATCATCTCTCTAAAGTTAGACCATCCCTAATAACGATTTAAAAAATAGGCTCAATATACTAACTCTAAATTTTGTATTACAAGTAAAGATTTTTGCTGTTTTGGATAAATCTTGTAGTAATAATCAATAAAATTAGCATTTACTAAAAATAAAAGAATCAATCAATTTCGCGCTCTTCACTTGACGAACTTAGGAATGATCGATTAGAACCTAGGGCGATAGGGAATATTGTTTGCCAAATAAAATAATTCGGATTTAAAACTTGAGTTTAAATTCTTAATCGACATCACTGGGCGAATTATGAAAAGTACATTTGCACAGTGATTGAGTAATTTAGGCGAAAATCAAGAAAATAGTCATATTTAGTATTACAAAAGCAATTCCTGAGAACTAACAGATGATTTAAGCCATAGTCTCTCCGTTTGATTCAAGAACAGAGGAAGACCTAACCGCAGGAATAGCCTCTTGTGAACTTAGTTAGTTAGCAGGCAAAGCCATCTCTGATCCGTGTTCACAATCAAATTTACAAATTCATGCGCTATCTTTCACAATGTGTCTCTTGGGCAGTTTCCTGTTTGACTCTGACTAGTTTTGGCTTGGTAAATTCTGCGGTTGCAGACACAGCCACTAGTTTTGATAATAATTTGGATGTAATCGAAATACCTGTTTCTCCGACTCAAGGTGAGAATACTGGTATCTGTTATGATCGCATTCGACCAGTGATCACTAATATTATTGAACGTCCTGAGCTAAACCAAGGCAAATGGGCGATTTTGGTACAGTCTTTGGGAGGAACAAATATATATAGTTTAAATCCTGACTCATATATGGTTCCTGCTTCCAACATGAAACTTTTGGTCACCGCAGCAGCTTTGCAAAAATTGAATCCTGATGGGCAAATTCAATCTACATCAGTTGGTGACTGGATCAAGGTAACTAATTTGAGAAGTGACAACGCTTATGCCAATGTTTTATTAAGCTACTTGGGAGGTTCTCAATCAGTTCAACAAGCTTTGACTACTCTAGGAGTGGATACCAATGGCTATCGTTTAAGAGATGGTTCAGGACTATCTCGCAATAATCTAGCAACTCCTAGAACTTTGGTTTCTACTCTTCGGGCTATGTACCATGCACGGGGCAATGATGTTTTTCTGGCTTCTCTTCCTGTTGCTGGAATCAGTGGAACTTTAAAAAATCGTCTCCGCCAAACTACTGCCCAAGGAACTGTCAGAGCCAAAACTGGTACTCTCAGAGGAGTGAGAGCTTTATCAGGGTATGTGGATCACCCTGAATATGGCACTTTGGTATTTAGTATCATCACCAATCAGTCAATCAATCAGCCCAGCGCTCCTATAGTCCGTGCCATTGACGACATCGTTCTACATCTAAGTAAGTTGACCAATTGTTAAGTATTATTACAATAATGACGTCAAGACAGCTTACTGTCTTGACAGAATTAAATTGGCTCGGTAAATTAATCTACATACCCGGGTAATTATTAAAATTAATGTTATGCAAAGTAAGCAGAAAATAACCTTATATATACCTCCCGAACTGCATAGGAAACTAAAGATCAAGGCGGCAGTAGATGTTGAATCAATGTCTGCGCTGGTAGAACAGGCAATTTCTTTTTACATGCAGTTTCCCGAAAAGGTAGATGAAATACGCTCATCTGCTCAAGGGAAAACCCATCAGGTACATATGTGTCCAGAATGCGATGCGCCGATGGTGATGCGGAATGGTGAGATGGTATCTTTAAGTACCACAAGTGGAGTTATAGAGGACGATATTTCTTTGGGGATGTCTAGTCAAGTAGAGGGTTCAGTGAAACCGAATGAAGAGGAATTAGTTTCCTGTTTGTAGTAGGTGGAGCATTGTCAGCCACAAGTTAATAAATTGTGATTTAAGGGTTCAGCAAGGTCGACATCATGAAAGAAGAGCTAAATATTCTCGTACAGGCTCAATATCCGCTAATTTATCTGATTACTCCAGAAGAGGAGCGTGCGGAGCAGGCAATAGCTAAGATTGCTAAAGACCATGCCGACTACAAGCGAGTATTTGTGTGGACTGTAACTAGAGGAATGGTTGAATATGGTCAACCTCGTCAAGGCAATCAACACAATACAGTATCCCCTGAAGCTGCAATTGAATGGACTATTAGGCAGAAAGAAGGAGGCATCTACATCTTTAAGGATCTTCATGCCTTTATAGAGGGTCCAGTAATTACTAGATGGCTGAGAGATGCGATCGCATCTTTTAAGGGTTCTGATAAGCTGATAATTTTGATGTCACCAATACAAACTGTGCCGATCGAGTTAGAGAAAGAGGTCGTGGTACTAGATTACCCACTACCAAACCTTACGGAACTCAATCAGGTGCTTGACCAACAGCTTGCTAAAAGTAGAGGAAACCGTTTAGATACCGAAACTAGAGAAAAGCTGCTAAAGGCGGCGTTAGGCTTAACTAAAGACGAAGCCGAAAAAGTTTATCGTAAAGCCCACGTTAAGGCTGGCCATCTTACGGAGAGTGAGGTAGAAATTGTTCTTTCCGAGAAGAAACAGCTAATACGTCGCAACGGAATTTTAGAATATATTGAGGAAGACGAAACTATCAATTCAGTCGGTGGATTAGAGGAGCTTAAGGGATGGTTGAAACAGCGTTCCAATGCCTTCACTGAAAGAGCTAGGGACTACGGTTTGCCCCAACCCAAAGGGATGTTAATTCTTGGTGTTCCTGGCTGTGGTAAATCTTTGATAGCCAAGACTACTTCCCGCTTGTGGGGACTTCCCTTGCTACGTCTGGATATGGGTAGGGTATATGATGGTTCAACAGTAGGACGTTCTGAAGCCAATCTACGAAGTGCTTTGAAGACTGCTGAATCCATTTCCCCCGTGATTCTGTTCATTGATGAGCTGGATAAAGCTTTTGCTGGAGGCGGAGGTTCTGGTGATTCCGATGGCGGTACTTCTGGTCGTATATTTGGTTCCTTCTTAACTTGGATGCAAGAGAAAAAATCTCCTGTGTTTGTCATGGCGACAGCGAACCGAGTAGAAAGGTTACCCGGAGAGTTTCTACGTAAAGGAAGATTTGATGAAATATTTTTTGTGGACTTACCCAACTCCGCAGAAAGAAAAGATATTTTCAGGATTCATTTAGGAAAAAGACGTTCTGAGATCAGTCGCTTCGATCTAGAACAGCTAACTAAAGTATCCGATGGTTTTTCTGGGGCAGAAATTGAGCAAGCAATCATCGCTGCAATGTATGATGCTTTTGCTCAAGACAGGGAGTTTACGCAGCTAGATATTATTGCTGCGATTAAAGCTACCTTACCTCTGTCTCGGACAATGACTGAGCAGGTAACAGCCCTTAGAGATTGGGCTGGGCAAAGAGCCAGACCTGCATCAGCCTCCGTTGCTGAATACCAGCGACTGGAGTTCTAACAGGCTTTCTTCTGTAATTCTCCAAGATTTGCAGAAGCAGAGGCTAGCGATCGCTAGCAGTTCATTAAAATAATTCGTCAATGGATTTTATCTAGACGATTATTGTTTTTAAAGTTGTTGTTTACTTCTCTTCTACTGGAGGAAATCTTATGTCTCACTTTAGCACTTTACGCACCAAAATCAGCGATTCTGCAATTCTAGTAAATTCTCTTCGCGATCTTGGCATCAATGTTCAAACTAATGCTGACGTTCGTGGTTACAACGGTCAAAGACTTCGTGCTGATATCGTTGCAACTCTAGAGGGTGAATACGATCTAGGTTGGACAGAAAATAGCGATGGTACTTTCGATTTAATTGCTGACCTTTGGGGTGTAGCTAAAAAGCATAATCAGACTGAGCTAATTAACTCAATTAATCAAAAATACGCTGTTAACAAAACCTTGTCTGAGGTCAAACAGCGCGGTTTACAGAATGCCAACGTTAAACTAGTTCTTCAGTAATAAGAGTTTTATTTTAACTTAAAAGCGCGTTCCCAAGCCTAGGGTTGATTCAATCTTTTGTTTCAACCTTTTTTTTGTCGTTTAATTTAATAAGACGAATCAACAGTAGGAAAAAGCTGATTGATTAATCCCGACACTATGGTCAAAACAATTGAGCCAAATACTGCGGGAAAAAATCCAGCTACGGTTAAACCAGGGGTAAGATAACCTACCAGACCTAAAGCGATCGCATTTACGACCAGCAGAAATAATCCGAAAGTTAAGATCGTTAAGGGCAAAGTAAACAAAACAAGTATTGGTTTAACAACTGCATTTACCAAACCTAGAACCGCTGCACCAACTATGGCAGAAGAAAAGCTGACGATAGTAAGCCCTGGTACGATAAACGCAGTAAGGAAAAGTGAAACAGCAGTTGCCAACCAAGTTAGGATAAATTGCAACATTGTAATTACCTGAGATATTAGTATTTATTCGATACTTCAATACTAATAAATTTTGTGATTCTATTTCCACTGCTGAAAGTACGGTATTTTGGCTATCTTTGGTGCAAAAGCTCTCATTGACAACCATATTTAGCTCTTTAAAGTAATTCTAATTAATATACTTCTTTAAAGCTGTTTCCAAAATACTAATTAACCGATCAATGTCGCCATCTGTAGCTGCGAAACAATCACCAGGAGTTGTTTCTGGTTGGAAGTTAATTAATTTTACTTGACCTTCTCCGATAACAATTATCACCACCTCCAGTGCAGGATCATAGCCATCAACAATCCCTAATATTTCTTGTATTCTGCCTTTAGTATTGCGGTTTAATTTTTCCAGGTCATCTTGAGAGCAGGCGATAAAATGGGGTGTTGGTTTAAGATCAATACCCAGAACATCATTACTTTCTCCCCACTCTTGCTTTAATCCCCAGGCTAAAGCCGCAAGCTGCTCTTGATAATCAGTAACAAAAAAGTCTAATTGCGATCGCCATTTTTGTTCTGCTATTTCTGGTCGATTGTCGCCTAAATCAAACATACTAACTATATGGATGTCCCGATATTTTCTCAACAGCTAATTATTAACCCAGAAATATGTTGGATCTCGAATGAATAACCGCATCATCATCTATCATCTTGTGAGAATAAGCTAAAGTCAAGCTTTACCTGCTGTTTCACGTTTGTTTTGATTAATTCTCTGGAATAAAATCTGAGCGATCTCACCCTCTTTACCATCTGTTTATTCACTGTACGATTTTTTAGATGGGATTTTGATGTATTATTTGTTACATTAGAAAATATATTGAATGATTAGAGGATTAAGGTTTCTCAATGTCCAATCATCATATTTCCTTACCAGAGGATATCTATAATAGTTTGCTAACAAAAGCCCAAGAATCAGGAACTAGCCCTGTTGACTGGATTGCCTCTCAACTTTCAGCAGAAGAGACAGAACAAGAATTTTCACCTGATATTAGCGACTTAATTGGCGCAATTGACAGCCGCATTCAACCAAAGCACTCTGATCAACAGTCTCCTTTTGGTCAAGCTGTTGCTACTAAACTTGCTGATCAGGGTATTCATCTTCCGTGATTCTAACTGATACAGCTCCCTTGATTGCACTGATTGATAAAGGACAGCAACAACATAAACGCTGTGTTGAAGCCTATAATACCTTGAATCAGCCAATGCTGACTACATGGTGTTGTTTGACCGAAGCCATGTATTTTTTATGTCAGCTTCGAGGTTGGAACGCCCAGAATATTTTATGGGAGTTTGTACAAAGAAAAGCCTTATATCTGCATCATATAACTGACGATGAACGATCAAGAATGCAGAAATTAATGAAGCAATATCAAGACACACCAATGGATTTAGCGGATGCTTCTTTGGTAGCAACAGCCGAAAGTCAAAATTTACACCAAATTTTTACCCTTGATAGCGATTTCTTATTGTACCGATTACAAGGCAAGAATAAATTTACTATCATTCCCGCCATGAATCAGTAGACATAAAACATTTCCCAAAAACTATGTATTTATTGATTTAGCTATTGCCATTTAGAACAGTACGAGAAGTGCGATCGCTGTCTGTTTGCTATCTGTTTATTTACTGGTTATAGCATCTCAGAAGCTCTATCTCTACAAAAGTTCTCCAACTATTTTGGATTAAATTATAAATTATATTTTGTTGGTATTTTTCCATAAATTACCTACTGTACTAATTTTAGATGTCTTTTGGCTATCATCATTAGCCACAGGAGGATTCGATACTGAGGTTAAAACTAAAATTTCTCCAAAGATAGTAAATTAGAGTTCAATAGAGATAAATTATCAAGACTACTAAAAAAGAACGTAAGGAGAAGAAGCAGTTGACAGATCAAGAAAAGCAACCTCCTCAACTACCTAAATTACCCACTTCTGCCATTGAGACAGAACAGGGCTTGCAAGCAAAAACTCAAAGATGGTTTGAATACCCAGTTAAAGCTCAACCTCACCATACTGACTATGCAGGGATTGTTTGGCACGGCACATACTTAACCTGGATGGAAGAAGCAAGGGTGGAATATTTACGCTCTATCGGCATTGAATTTGCTGATTTAGTGGCTTTAGGATGTGATTTGACAGTTGCAGAGCTTTCCTTACAGTATCATCTGCCAATTCGTCTGGGAGTTTCCGCCATAGTTAAAGCGCGCCTGTCCGAGAGTCAAGGAGTTCGGATGAACTGGGATTATGAGATTCAATCCTATGATCGACAGGAATTATTTGCCACGGGGAAAGTTTCCTTGGAGGGGGTAGATCGAGAACAAGGTAAGATTATGCGCCAGCTACCGCCGCAAATCCAAGATGCTTTAATTAAGCACGCTACAACTTAATTTGAGTTACGGCAATATTACCGCCAAAACAAACATCCACATCTGTTCCTGGATTGCGATCGCGTTGGGCATATTCTCCGTGATAATGATAGGTGTCTCCCTCTACTCTAAAATTTACAGGTAAGGGGTCGATACTGGGTTCACAGAAAATAATTTTGGGTTCTGGTTGATCTGCTTCCAGGTGGGGTAGGTTAACGTTCCAAAAGCTGCCAGGGGGTAAAGAACGCGATCGCAAATCTGCTATTACTCGACTAGTCCACTGGGTTGCTACTGACCAATCAATGACTAAAGGTTTTTTGATCCAATGGGAAATAGCGATCGCCGGAATACCGTGGATAGCAGCCTCTCTCACCGCAGCTACCGTTCCCGAAATATAAACGTCTGTACCTAAGTTTCCTCCAGCATTGATCCCCGATAAAACCAGTTTAGTATTATTAGCTATGTGAGTAATTGCTAGGCGGGTACAGTCAGCAGGAGTACCATCGACAACATATTCCGTAGTTGATCTTTGTTCAAGTTTTATGCCTCGATGGGTTGTAACCTGATGTCCACAACCAGAATACTGTTTATTAGGGGCAACAATGGTGCTAGTTTCGGAAATTGCCTGTTGTAAAGCGCGAATCCCAGGGGCATCAAAGCCATCGTCATTAGTTAAAATAATTGTCATTTAGCTTGAGTTCGGAGTTCGGAGTTCGGAGTTCGGAGTTCGGAGTTACTTATATAAGACTGTAACTAATTCTGGTAAAGAGTAATTTATGAGTCATCAGAAGTTTTACTAAATAAGAATACATCGTCTTGCTGAAAATCCAGCTTGAATTCTGGAGATTGTCGTAAACGCAACAGTAAATTATTAACCAAACTAGGATCAACATTGATACCTAAGTGGCGAGTATTGATTATGACATATTGATAGTCATTGATCACAGGATGAGGAATACTATTATCGATCGCCGCAATGAGGGGACGGTGAGTTAAATGAGGTACGACCGTAGCGGGAGCTAACACAGGTTTCTTAGTCAGGATACGAGAAATAGCGCTTTTAGTAGCTGCCTGGGTATCTATAGATTGGAGATATTTGCTGCCAAAATAACCAAATTTCGCCAAGGCTAACCAAGTAACCACTGACCAGATAATAATTGCTTTACGACTGCGTACCCAACCACCATCCCCAGCCAGAGTTGCGATCGCTGATAGGACTAAAAACGGTAAAATGGGCAGGGAATATTGATGGATTAAATCTTTTTGTAAGGGATAGTCAGTAAGTAGATTTAATAATAACAGTGGTGTTGCGCCAATTAAGGGAGCGAGATGTTTGCCAGAAATGCCCCACAACCAAGGAGCGAACAATAAAGCTAAATATCCCAGATTAGCAACCGTAAAAATATTGCCCAGCACTAATCCTGGCTTGAAGAGTAAATTAGCAGCAATTTCGGTTACCGAGTCCCCCAAAAAACCATATCTCCCCACAGCAGCAGCCTCCTCTCCACTAAAGGCGGGAATAATTAATTGCGTAGCCACAATAAACCAAGCCGTACCGAGAATTATGGCGATCATGCCGTAGGGTAATCTTTTTTCACTGATGATTAACCATAGTCCCATTGCCACTATCATTAAAGCTAAGACCGCTTTACAGCCCAAGATGATAATGATCCCACTGCAAAACCAACCCAGTTTTTTCGCCCTTGCAGCCCACACCGCACCTAAAATCAGGGGAATAGCAATTACTTCAGGATGAAAATCAAAGAGATTGGCATTAAAAATCGCAGGGTAAAGTAAATAAGCAACCGCCACACCATAAGCTTGTGCCTCACTTAACCCAGCTTGAACTGCTAGATACCATGTAGGAAAGGCTCCTAAAGCCAAAGATAGTCCTTGGACAGCAAACAGCCAATGAACATCGGGAACAACTGCATATAGTAAAGCTAAAGGATAAAGTATCCAAGCAGCATGATCCCCCAAAATATGTAAGCCACGAAAACTAACTATCGGCTCTTGTCCTTGGCTAATCAAGTAAATAGCATTGTCAAAAATACCCAAATCAAAAGCAGTAGATTGAAATAAAGCATGGCGAAGACTGCTACAGACAAACAAAACTAGCGTCGCGATCGCAACCAACCACACCAAGGGAAAGCGAACCCAAGATTTATCACCAAAAACTGAACTTATAGCCATACTTAACTTCTAGTAGGACACTCATTACTCCGAATTCCGAACTCTGAGCCAGTTACGTTGCGGGGGTTCCCCCCGTTGAGTAAACTGTCGTTCGCGTAGCGTGTCCGAAGGACATACCCGAAAGGCGAATTCCGAACTCCGTTCGCGCAGCGTGCCCGTAGGGCATATTCCGAACTCACTTCCGTTTCTGAAACAAGAAAACATCCTGTTGATGATATACCAAATTAAAGTCAGGAGCATTTTCTAACAGGGTTCTAGTGGCGATCGCTTTTTCTTCAGGAGTTGCTGGACTCAAATGCTTCATGGCAATCAAAACAGTATCTAGATCGTATTGTTTCATCCTGGCTAAATCCCAGTCCCCTTCCAACAATTTAATCATCTGGCGGTGACTAAGATGAGGCGCAATAAACCCTGTAGTTAATACTCGATCATCAGGCTCAATTAAACTAATTGCCGCATTTACCAATTGAGCATTAGCTTGTAGCGGTAGGTAACGAGTCCAAAAATAACTGTATTTACCCAAAGCCAGAAAAGCGATCATTGCCCACACAACTAATAAGCGTCGCGACAACCAAGTTCGGTAGTTAAACCGTTTAAAATAGCCCAAAGATTCAACTAGCCAGACAAACAGAAAGGGAATAATCGGTAAAGAATAATGATGAATTAAATCCCGTTGTCCAGGATAATCCGCCAGAATGTTTAGTGCCAACATCGGTAAAGCAGGAATAATGGCACCAATTTTCCGCCAGTGTAGACCAATAATAATTGGTAACAACAACAGTAGATAGTAAAATAAGCGATCGGGTAATAAAGCTCTAGTTAACAGTAATTGCGGTTGAGTCAAGGTTTTCAAAGCAATTTCAGGCAAAGAATCACCAATCGAACCATAGTGCCAAGTCCCCGCCATCTGATATCCACCGCGAAAATTAGGGATAATATAGGTCGCTGCAACTAAAAACCAGATAATGCTGCCAAAAATACAGATCAGACCAGCAATAAATCTCTTTTGCTTCAACCAGAGCCAAAATCCTAACCCTACAGCAGTGATACTCATAGCCTCCTTACAGCTCAAAACCAAGAGCACCGCAACTATTCCCTGACGATAACGCTCACTCTTAAATGCCCAAACCGCCCACAATAAAAGAGGAATAGCGATAGTTTCCGTACGAAATTCCGTATAGAAATTAATATTAAATAAGCCAGGATACAGAAGATAACAGACTGCCACCGCCCTAGCAGAATTAACCGCCAAACCGCTCTGAAGACTGAGAGCATATACCGGAATTGCCCCCGCAGCTAAAGCGATCGCCTGTACTGCCAAAAGCCAATGAACATCGGGCTGAATTACATAGAGCAAAGCCACAGGATATAACACCAAGGCTGCATGATCTCCAATCAGATGAACCCCATCTAAAATCGAAGAAATCGGCGCACCTCCTTCACTCAGCAAAAATATTAGCTGATCAAAAAAGCCCAAATCCGTCCCTGCCCGAAAAACAGCCAGTCGATAACTACTGGCAAGGAGAAAAATCAAACTAGCGATCGCAACCAACCCCAGCAAAAACAATCTGGATTGCTGATTCTGAATAGGCTTTACTACTCCAAGACGTTCTATTTTCACTAATTGTTGATCACTGGTAACTGATAATTAATAACTGTACAGACAAGGCATGCCTTGTCTCTACTGACCCAAATACGCTTCTAAGACTAACTCATTATTCTGAATCTCTTCTGGTGTTCCATCTGCGAGATTAGCCCCTTCTGCCAAAACCCAAATGCGATCGCACAGACTCATAATCACGTCCATATTATGTTCAATGATCAAAAAAGAAATTCCCTGCTGATTCCAATTAACAATATGTTCACAAATTTGGTTAATTAAAGTGGGATTAACTCCTGCGGCTGGTTCATCCAGTAAAATGAGCTTAGGATTAGCCATTAAAGTACGTGCCATTTCCAAGAGCTTTCTTTGTCCCCCAGATAAAGCACCTGCATAATCGTAAGCCTTCTCTGCTAACCCCACAGACTCTAGAATATTCATCGCCCGTGCTTTATTCTGCCGTTCTTCGGCTCTCAATTTTGCTTGCTGAAACCAAACCCGAAAAAAATTCTCACCAGTCTGATTCGGCGTTGCCAGCAGCATATTTTCTAGCACCGATAAACGAGACAATACTCTTGCCACCTGAAAAGTACGAATAAATCCGCGAGTAGCAATTTTATGAGACGGTAAATTGTGAATCGGCTGATTATCAAACAAAATCGTGCCACTATCAGGTTCGATAAAGTTAGACAGCAAATTAAACAAAGTTGTCTTTCCTGCCCCATTTGGTCCAATTAAACCAGTAATACTACCCCGATTGACATGCAAATCGGCATTATTCACAGCTTTGATGCCGCCGAAGCTTTTAGATAGTCTTGTCGCTTGAAGTAAAGAATCCATTGATGAATCTTGTGACACTACTTCCTCAATAGTATTTTAATATTTTGTGATATCTGTTTAGTAATTGATCTAAAAATAACAAAAAATTTTCAACTCGACTGGCAAACTTAAGCTAAACAGAATCCCCAGTGACTTAAGTAGGTGGGTAAAATTAATTAGAAGATGGTTAGGGTAGGTAGTAGGTTAAAAGACACTTACTCTTGACTTCGTTCTTTTTTATTTTGGTTTTATGTTTATTGAGAGATTCATTTAAAAGAGCTAGTAGGTTGGGTAGAACGAAGTGAAACCCAACCTACAGATCTACAGATCGGGCGATCGCAATGAAGCTGCCTTGGTCTGAATGGGAGGCGAATAGCGACGAGATTCGTATAGTCGCTGAAAAGTTTGTGATGGCTAACTGCTATGACCCAGGAATAGCAGCTCAATTCTTCAATGATTCCTAGGAATAAAATGCTGAATTTTATTCCTGCCAGTTCGCTGATTTTTAGTCCAAGTGTGGAATAAATATTTGTCCAAGGTGA
>CBDUCX010000011.1:0-35511 GCA_965365755.1 uncultured Pleurocapsa sp. | reverse complement strand
AACTCCTGATATCAATCCAGTTCAGGGTGTAAGACAATTACCCAGTGATGTAGTAAAACCAGAACAAACGGTTGTTCAAGCTTGTCAGAGCGATCTCATTTCGGGAAAAACCAGTAGTTTCAAGATTAAAGGTCAAGGTGGATTAGCTGCTAGTCCCAATCAATTGCCCGACAGTGATTATACACCAGCGGGTTGGGTTGTTCCTGCACCTATCAAGGACAAAGAAGCAGAGGTAGAGATTGATGCAAAAAAAGCTAAAGAGGTGACTGAAACTGTAAGTCTGGATGATATTATTCCTGCACAAGGAGTAATAGTTGATGAACAGGGAAAAGTAATTCTGGTTGGTTATGTTCCTACTGCAAATGAAACTAAACGTTCCCGACAAAATTTGTTTAATTGTTTAAAGCAACGTCATGAATATAGATAAATAATATTCTAATTTTGGAGAATTTTAGAAAAATTGATTATTTTAAGCAGAGATCTAGAGAGGAACAATTGGATTTAGCAAAAATCAAATTTATATTTATAATATTGAGACATAAATGCCAAAATGTTTGGCAAAGAATATCTTTATATCGTTCGTTTATTCTGCTTTTTTTATTATTTTTACTCTCCATAGTTACTCCTTGCTTGATAGCTAAGATTTCTAATGCTAATCCCTCTATTCATAATCAAGAATATGGCATCCAATTAGTGCAACAAAGCCAGGAGCAATATGAAGCTGGTAATTTTACAGAAGCGTTGGCATCTCTACAACAAGCAGAAAGCATTTTTATAGAAAAACAAGATGATTTAAACCAAGCTATGACATTAAGTAATTTGTCTTTGGTTTATCAACAGATGGGTCGATTTGATGATGGTGTAGCAGCAATTGATGAAAGTTTAAAGTTGCTGAAAAATCTTCCCGCTTCACAAGAGCAAGTTAGAATTGAAGCCCAGAGTTTGGATATCAAAGGTCAACTTCAACGAGAAAGAAATCAATCAAAAGAAGCCTTAAATACCTGGAAACAAGCAAGCCAACTGTATTCTCAACTAAATAATCAGGAGGCAAAAGCTCAGAATCAATTTAAGCAAATTCTAGCAATGGAAGATTTAGGATTCTATTTTAATGCTTGTAATACATTAACCAAGGAATTAGATATTAATATTAAAATAAACAACTCTGATATTTATGTTAAAGATTGCGAGCCTTTCAAATTAAATCCCCAAAAACCAGATGAACAAAATTATAAGATTTTTCAATCGGGCGATCGCCAGATAGATATTAAAATTTCTACAGCACAACCTAATTCTTTATTAAAAGTTCAGCAACTGCAAAAGCTAGGGGAAATAATACGAGTTGAGCAAGAGTTACCACAATATAGACACCTATTAAAGGAAGCGATATTAACCAAAGCTTTAGACCTCGCTACAAAATTAGAGTCTTCAGCAAAAGTTAATGCTCGACAAGCATCTATTTATCTAAGTTTAGGAAATATCGCCAGTGCTAATGAACAATTTTTTACTAGCAAATATTGTCAAACGGCTTTAGATTGCTATAAGAAAGGGGAAAAAATAGCAACTAGCGAAAAACTCAAAATTCAAGCACAACTTAATCAATTAGGATTACTAATCAGTGAAAATAAGCCATCTTCTGAAGCTTATAAGTTGGCTCATGAAATTAAGTCTAGTTTAAGAAAACTTTTAGCCAAGCAACCTCCCAGTCGCTTCTCGGTTAATTCCCAGATTAATTTAGCACAGAGTCTTCTTTGTTCTTACAAAACATCACTGGATGAAAAGATCCTAGAGCAATCTTCTCCCATACTGCAACAATGTCAATCTCCCAAACAAGAAGCTAAACAGATCTCGGGAGTAATAAATTTAGCAGAAATTGCCCAGATTGTTACACAAGCAATTAATCAAGCTCAAGAGATTGGAAATAGGCATTCTGAAGCATTTGCTCATGGTCTTAAGGGCAGTATCTATCAACAAATAGCTCTAGAAAGTCTAAATCAACAACAAGCAATAGAAAACCTTCAGAAAGCTGAAGCAAAGACCAGACAGGCTTTAGATCCCAAGCTAATATCTTCTTTTTATGAACCTCAAATTACATATCTTTGGCAGTGGCAATTAGGTCGTCTTCTTAAAGCTCAATCAGTTTTAGCGCAAGCACCAGAAGCTAAAGATACATATCTAAAAAAAGCAAAAACAGCCTACAAAGAAGCATATCTCATTGTCAACTCCCTTCGAGCAGATTTGCTTAACACTAAGCGTGAGGTTCAGTTTGATTTCCGAGATCGATTTGAGCCGATTTATCGGGAGTACGTTAGTTTACAGCTTCCTATCGCTCAAGAAGATCATAAACCAGCACAATTTACACCACTTGAAGAATCAACGGAAGATATACAAGATATCAGAAGTGTAATTGCAGATCTACAATTAGCCGAACTAGAAAACTTCTTGGAATGCAATCTTGCACAAGATAATCCCAAATTCGTCAATATCGACCGAGTGATTGATTCTGACCAGAAAACGGTAGCAATCTATCCCATTATCTTGGATGACCGACTCGAAGTCCTGCTGAAGCTACCCAATAAAAAACTTTACCGTCGCTCTCCTTCGATTCCCTTATCCCGAACAGAAGTTAATCAAAAACTACAACAATTACGTCAAGAATTAGAGCAACCTTACTTTTCTTCTAAGAGAGGCAAACCTCTCGCCCAAGAGGTCTACAGTTGGTTAATCGAACCTGCTGAAACACAGGGACTTTTAGAGCCAGTGCAAACCTTAGTGTTTGTCTTAGATGGTGCTTTTCGCAATATCCCGATGGCAGCCCTTTATGATGGCAAAAAGAAAAAGTATTTGGTTGAAAATTATGCGATCGCCGCTGCTTTAGGAGGCTTAAAATTGCCAGATTCCAAACCAAAGACACAATTTAAGGCGTTGATTGCTGGTCTTGCTGAACCACCTCAGTGTGAAAATCCTAAATGTAACCAGTTTGGGCAACTTAGATATGTGGAGCAAGAAGTAAATGGGATTATAGATGTTCTGCGAGAAGGCAAGATAGAAGCAACAAGACTGTATGATGAGGAATTTACTAGCAATGCCTTAGAAAAAGAAATTCACACTGCCCCCTACAATATAGTCCACCTAGCAACCCATGGAGAATTTGGTTTCAGTCGAGATAGCACATTCATTTTGACGGCACCACCTGAATCAAAAGATCAATTCTGGAGAAAAAAAGATAACTTAAAATCTACCTGGTTCTACCAAAAGAAAAAGAGCAACACATATCCAGAAGAGAAAATTACCTCTACTAATGAGACTCCATATAACTTTGAAGATATTAAGGCTGACCTCAATGAACTAGATAATTTACTTCAAGTCAGAAAACAAGCACCAATCGAATTACTAGTACTCAGTGCTTGCGAGACAGGGGAAGGGGATAATCGCGAAGTCTTAGGAATCGCTGGGATGGCTGTTCAATCAGGAGCGCGCAGTACAGTGGCATCGTTGTGGAGTATCGACGACTCGTCAACTGCCGAACTAATGAAACAGTTTTATAAAAATTTGACAACTGGGTTGAGTAAAGCTGAGGCTCTCCGCCAAGCTCAACTCTATCTTTTGCAAGAATATCCTGGTGCATACAAACCATCTCACTGGGCACCCTATATTTTAGTCGGCGACTGGCGCTAATCCTCCAAATCAAGTACGTTCAAGTCGTGGTAAACTGCTGCCAATTGCTGCTGGGAAGAACAGTAAGATAAGGGATCGATTTTATCGCGATCAATGTCTCGCACCACAGACTGCAAAATGGCATCCCAGTAATCTGCATATAATGGATTCTGTCTATCGCGACAACGTTGCTCTGCCAAAAGCTTTAGAGTCTCGTGCCAAATATCCTGAGAAGCATAAAATTCCAGTCGTTCTTTGGGTGTCGCTGCTGCTAATTCCTCTCTCGATGTTTTTAGTTGAACTCTTTCAATCCATCCATCTATACTAGGATTTCGGGATGGTCTGTCAGAGTCACAAATCACTGAAAAGTACCAGTGATAGGGCTTGTTGATTTCTAGTTGGTCTTCTCTTGAAGGAAGTTCAAAACTAACAATGCCTGATGTTTTTAGCCGAACTCTAAGGGGATTTTCAAATACGTCCTCACCCTTGTCGTCCTGCATCATAAACTCCACCAACTCTATTTCTCGGAGTTGTTCGGGAACATAAAACCAGAACGTTGGATAGGCGCTGAGTGTTAATGACAGAGCACTTTCTAGACCTGTGGCTAAGATTTCTCTTGACTCTTCATCAGCAGGAGGAGGTATAAATGCTATCAGAGGAGGATTTAAATTACTGCAAGAGCCTCGTCTTCCCAAGCCGTTCAATCGCACCCACATACCGCGCAGCCATGAATTTTGACTCCGCGGTTTTCTGGAAACACGTAGTCTTTGCCATTGCCTCTGTTGTTGTGTGAGCACAAAATTTGAATTTGGGGTCAAGTGTTGGTGGAGATCGCCAGACATTCCTGAAATTTCTGGTTGAGTAGTTTTTCCTACAGCAGATAAAGAGTAGCTAGTAAGACCTATCAATAGCACAGCTATGACACAGGCAAATAAAAATTTCCGAATTAGCAATTTCATTTGAATAATCCGATAAGTCGTTTTTGAAGTTGCGTTACTATAAAAATCTTCATTCCCACTGCCCAAGCTGCTATAACTACGACCATGAAGTAAGGAATTAAGGGCAACCACAACCCCTGTTGTTCCAGGAATATAAAACAGATCTTAACGAGTAGGAGCGATACAATTCCCACTACGACTCCTAGTTTTCGTTGGTTAAATTGAAACACCCAACCAAGAAAGACTCCTCCTCCTAGCGAGCAAACAATAATCCCTAGTTGATCGATCCAAAATGGTAAAACCCATAACTGAACTCTATTATCGTCTAATACAGAACTCAGAATCTGGCTCACTAGATGTGCATGAATAACTACTCCTGCCATCCTCTGACCAGGTGGCCACTTCCCAAAACTGTAAGGAGTATAGTGCAAATCGTTATATTGACCTGCAATATCGGCAGTATAACCAATTAAAATAATTTTATCTTTTAAATAACTCGGATCGATATCCTGATTCTGATTGATGATATCTGTAGTCTTGAAACTATGAAAAGATCTTTGAGGAGGACGAGAACGATAATTGAGTAAGACTTGGTAACCATCAATATTGCGCCATCGGTAACCTCCCGCATAATCCCTTAACTCCTTAATAATCGTCTTTTTTTGAGATGTTTGAGTCAACTCTAGATAATCTTCTGAATTGAATTCATATTTAATAATCTTTTTCTTGGTTATTAAGTAATCCAATGACACAGCTAATCCCAATGAATGCCATGTATTACAAGTAGATGATAGATTGTCAGCGTTCCCTGAATCATCGATAGTTAATTGATAGCGACGAATAAACCTAAAGACTGGAATGAGGTTAAATCCGAGAAAATCTTCAGATTGAAAGTTCGTAAAACCTAACCTGTCATCTGGGATTTTTATTGTTCCATCACTAGTTCTAGGAGAAATAGCACCAGGGTAAAGTTTGGGATTGTATTTGACTGGATTTTGACGTTGCAAATACTTAGGTATAACTAAACATGAGGCAATCACATCATCACTATTTTCTGCTGCCAAATAATTAACGAGCTTGTCATTACCTTGTTTTTGGGGATTGTCTACATAAACATCTAAGCCAATAGTTTGGGGTTCATAGTAGTTCTTTAAGACCGTCAAAAGCTTCAGCAATTTTTCATTAGAGATTTCTGTTCCTTCTAAATCATTGTTAGCTATTTCAACAATTACAACCCTGTCATCTAGTTTTTCGGTTGGGCGCCAACTCATTAACAAATCATAAGCCAATAATTCCACAGGTTGAAGCAGACCTAAACTCCGAGAAAATATCACTAGGGCTGCAACCGCAATACTAGTTAAGGAAGCCGTGAATAAATTTATTTTCTCAGCCTTCTCCAGCTCCGCCAAAACTTGAAAAGCAAAAGCACTGGCATGTCTGGCTGCTATCTCCTGATTCCCCGCAGCATCCGCTTCACCCTTTTTGTCAATCAAATCGGAAATGCCGCGAATAATCAGGGTATTAATCTCTGGATTTGCCCGCACTGCTTTAAGAATCCCGTCACTCTCCATTTCCACTGCCAAAGCATCACTATAGCTATTACGAAGCAATTGATAAACCTCAGATTTAGTCGAAGCAACAACTTTGTCACCTGCTGCGATCGCACCAACAAAAGCTTGTGGGAAGACTTGGGGAACAGGATCTTTAATCCGTTCTAACCAATCATCTTTCCTGGCTTCCGCCTTAGCTCTTTGCTCCAAGCGAAAAGTTACAAGGTCAACATTTGGTCTGGGAAAAAAAGCTCCCTCTACATCCTTTCCAGACTCATAGCCATAAACTTTAGTTGCAGCCACCACATCTCCCAGCTTGACATCCTTAATTCCTCCAGCTACACCGACAAATAGCAGTACGTCTGGCTTAAAATAGTCAACTGCCCGTTTAGTTTCTACCGCAGCACCAACATGACCCGCACCAATTTCGGCGATCGCTACTTGCCAAGATCGATCATCCCAGAAGAATTTTCCAATTTTGAATTTCCCAATTTCGTACACAGTTCCTTCAGGATGTGTTTTTTCTCGTAGGTCTGTGAGATGAGCCTTAACAGCCTTGTACTCTACAGGAATAGCAGTGAGGATGACAGCGCACGGCATGTGTTAAACCTCTTAGTCATAGATTGTCTGGTATTTTGACTCCTCTACTATCTTAAATATAGGAAATATATAACTTTACTTTATTGCAGAAATATATAACTTTACGAAGTAGCATAATAATTGTTGGCGGCTAGGAGAGTTTCATGAGTAACGAGCAGCAACAACAAATGCTTCAAGTGTATCTTCTGGAATATGAGAAATTGAAGGAAGAACAAGCACAGCGAATTGGCTTTAGAGATAATCTGCTCTACGTAACCTTGGGAGTTTTTGGCGCCGTTGTCTCGTTTGCAGTTTCTGATCAAACTAACTCCTACGCCTTTCTGGTACTTCCTTGGATTTGTATCATCCTGGGTTGGACTTACTTGGTGAATGACCAAAAGATTTCAGCGATTGGTCAATATATTCGCGACACACTCGTATTAAAGATCAAGAAACAGACTATCCATAAGAATACTGAGTCTATCTTTGGCTGGGAAATTGCTCATCGTATTGACGAGTTACGTAAGAGACGCAAATTTGAGCAATTGGTAATTGATGAGATTACCTTTGTCTGTTCTGGAGTTATTGCAATACTGGCTTTTTGGTTTCTTGCACCACAAAGTCCTTTGGCTGTGGACATTTTATGTTGGCTAGAACTATTGCTCTTACTAATTTTAGGATACGAAATTATTGTTTATGCAGATTTGAATGGAAAACAGTAGGTATTATCTTTTCGTTTGTTCAATCAGAGCTACGAGTCTTGTTTGCTGCGATCGCCTGATAGAATCTAGCCAAATTAAACTATTGTTGTTGCTACTTTTTCTAAGATAAATTTAATTTTTCTTGGGGATAATAATCTAATATCAAAAAAACTCAATAAGTTCATGAATAGCAACAACTTGTGGCAAAAGTTATCTTTATTTGTCGTAATTGCCTGTGCGACTACACTACTAATTCTCAACCCCTATCAATCTTCGGCAGAAGGAGATAATCCTGATTGGGGATATGGTGGAGCATCTAATCCCACTCGTTGGGATGAACTAAAACCCGAATTTGAGTCTTGCAAATTAGGCAAGGCTCAGTCTCCAATCGATATTAGCAATTATGAAGCAGGGGAATCTGCTAAGATTAAATTTAATTATCAATCTAGTCCAGTAGAAGTAGTTGATAATGGCCATACTATTGAAGTGGTTTATCAGCCTGGCAGCACTGTCAGTATAGATGGAGAAGAATACGAATTACTACAATTTCATTTCCATACCCCCAGCGAACATACGATTGACAACGAAGCTTCTGCAATGGAAGTTCACTTCGTACATCAAAATGAAGCAGGAGAACTAGCTGTAGTTGGAGTTATGATGAATCCGGGAGAAGACAATCCGATAATTGCTAGCATCTGGTCAGCCATGTCTGAAGGTAATAAGACAAATAAGAGTAAGAGCATCACCATTGATGCTGCTAATTTATTACCAAATGATTATAAATACGTTGGCTATACTGGCTCCCTGACTACTCCTCCCTGTAGCGAAGGAGTAAGCTGGAATCTGTTACTAGAGCCGATAGAACTATCACCAGAACAGATCGCTACTTTTGAAAGTCTATATCCCTATAATGCTCGACCCATTCAATTACTTAACGGTCGTTCTATACAGTTACATAGTGAATAAATTTACATAGAAAACCACCGCCACCGTATTATTAATTACGATTATTATCAATCAGAGGCAATTTGCTCAATCGCTTCAGGTGCAGTCGAGTCTACTGTTAAACAGATTGACCGAAGGCTCAAAATTTCAGGAGCGCAGTGGAAGCTAGAAAATGTAGGACAAGTTCTTAAACACCGATGTGCCTACCTCAATAATGCCTTCTCAATTTATTAATACTCTTATTCTTACAAAAGTGATTTGCTCCCTCCTCTAAGTAATAAAAGAATTATCAGCTTGTATACAGTTATTTTAAAGGTTAGTATTTTTAAAAAATAATCTAATCTCGGAAGTAACTCCCAAAAAAATAAAAAATATATTAATTAATTCAAAATACCTCAAATCGTTATATATTGAAGATAGACTGGGCGATATATATTAATTTAATTATCAAGTAATCATAACAAAAATAATCACTTATTCAAATTTTTATAGGTATAATTTAAGAAAGTAGAGTTAGAGATTAAAGATCCTCAAAAAAGTTATTTGGCAACAACTATTCTGAAACAGTAAAACTCTAAAAGTCAAGAAAAAAACTCTAAAAAAGTATGTGGCAATGGGGCGATCGGTAATAACAGGTCTAAAACATCCGAATTGAGCCTCCAGGGGGAGGCTTTTTGCGAATTCCCGATGATGGCAAGACTGCGATCCCTAAAGTAAGCTCTGCTTCCACTTCCCATCAGTCAAAATGGAGGTGAAAAATGAATAACTCGAAAAACGTGCAACTGTTTGGATTTCCAGCAGAAGTCGGAAGGTGGTTTTATGTATTGTTAGGATTGCTGGTTCTGTTGTGTTTAGGCACGGTATATTCCTGGAGTATTTTTCGTAAACCCCTCGAATCTTTATTCAATATCAGTGCCACCCAAAGTCTATTACCTTTTACTGTTTTGCTGGTAGTTTTTGCCATCTTAATGCCGATTACTGGCTGCTATATTAATAAATTAGGCGTGCGTTTGATTACAGTAATCGGTGGGATAGTTATGGGCATGGGCTATATCCTGTCCAGTTTTGCTTCTAATATTACGAGTTTGACGATCGCTTATGGTGTAATTGCTGGGGCTGGAGTCGGTATAGTCTACGGTGTACCATTGGCGGTTACAGCTAAGTGGTTTCCCGATAAGAAAGGATTAGCAGTAGGTCTAACGGTAGTTGGTTTTGGTTTATCCCCTTTTATTACCGCACCTTTGGCAAAAACTTTAATTGGTAGTTATGGTGTTTTATTCACTTTTACGATTTTGGGGACTATTTTCACCGCGATTATCCTTGCCGTTGCCACTACCCTAAAACTGCCCCCGAAAGAATGGAAACCCGATGGTTATACTTTACCTCCAAGTTCAGCACTAGATAGAGCTAAAGAAACAGCAATGCTCAAATCTCGCTCTTTCTACTCTCTTTGGTTATGTTATACCATTGGTACTTTTGTCGGCTTATCGGCGATTGGTATTTCTAGTCCTGTAGCTGAAGAAATTATTAAATTGGATGCTACTACTGCGGCATTTGCTGTTTCCCTCTTTGCCCTCTTCAATGGTGTGGGAAGGCCTTTATTTGGTTGGTTAACTGATAGGTTGCAACCCAAAGGAGCAGCGATTGCTTCCTATATGTTAATTCTGATTGGCTCCATTATTATGATCTCTGCCAGTGAAGGTCAAGTGATATCCTATGTAGTCGCCTTTTCCTTGTTCTGGTTGTCTTTAGGGGGTTGGTTAGCGATCGCACCTACGGCTACTTTAACTTTTTTCAACCCGGATAACTATGCTAAAAATTACGGCATCGTTTTTACCGCTTATGGAGTCGGTGCTTTACTCGGCACTTTAGTGGCAGGACAATTACGGGATTTATTTGGTAGTTACACCTTAGCTTTTTATCCCATGGCGGGATTGGCGATCATCGGCATTATTGTGGCTGAATTTACTCTCCATCGCCATCCTCGTCAAATTAATGTCAATGCATGATAAATCTTACTTAATTGAGTGAAAGGAGATCGGATTATGACTAAAGCTGTAATTGAATCAATTCTTTCTGAAGAACGTTTATTTCCTCCACCGTCTGAATTTGCTCAACAAGCTCATATCAAAAGTTTCTCAGATTATCAAAAACTGTATGATTATGCCCAAAATGAACCCGAAAAATTTTGGGCTGAGTTAGCTGAAAAAGAATTACATTGGTTTCGCCAATGGGATCAAGTACTAGATTGGCAACCACCTTTTGCCAAATGGTTTGTGGGTGGGAAACTTAATGTTGCTTATAATTGCCTTGATCGTCATCTCCAGAGCGAGAAACGAGACAAAACCGCTTTAATTTGGGAAGGTGAACCCGGAGATGTACGCACCTTTACTTATGCTCAATTGCATCAGGAAGTCTGTCGTCTGGCTAATGTACTGAAACAATTAGGGGTGCAAAAGGGCGATCGCGTGGGGATTTATTTACCGATGATTCCCGAAGCAGCCATCGCCATGTTGGCTTGCGCCAGAATCGGTGCCCCCCATACTCTTGTTTTTGCTGGTTTTAGTGCCGAAGCCTTAAAGGGTAGATTGTTGGATGCCGAAGCCAAATTAGTAATTACTGCTGATGGTGGTTGGCGTAAAGATGCCATTATTCCCCTCAAAGAGCAAGTGGATCGAGCTTTAGAAAATAATCGAGTTCCCAGTGTTAAAAATGTTCTGGTAGTTAAACGTACCGAACAACCAATCGCCATGAAAGCAGGACGAGACTACTGGTGGCATGAATTACAAGCCACTGCTGCTGCTGATTGCCCTGCTGAAGCAATGGATAGTGAAGATGTACTTTTTATCCTCTATACCTCTGGGACAACAGGTAAACCCAAAGGAGTAGTTCACACCACTGGCGGTTATAATCTCTACTCCCATATAACCACTAAATGGGTTTTTGACCTTCATGATGATGATATTTACTGGTGTAGCGCAGACGTGGGCTGGATTACTGGTCATAGCTATATCGTCTATGGTCCTTTGTCCAATGGGGCGACAATCTTGATGTATGAAGGAGTACCTCGTCAGTCCAATCCAGGTTGTTTTTGGGATGCGATTGAAAAATATGGTGTCACTATCTTCTATACTGCTCCTACTGCGATCAGGATGTTTATGAAAATGGGAGAAGAATTGCCCAACGCTCGTAATTTATCTTCCTTGCGTCTGTTGGGTACAGTTGGCGAACCCATTAACCCCGAAGCTTGGATGTGGTATCACAAGGTAATTGGTGGGGGGCGTTGTCCCATTGTGGATACATGGTGGCAAACAGAAACTGGTGGCATCATGTTAACCCCTTTACCTGGGGCAACTACTACTAAACCTGGTGCTGCGACTTTTCCTTTCCCAGGAATTGTTGCTGATGTGGTCGATCTAGACGGTAATCCTGTTGCTGAAGGTCAAGGCGGTTATTTAGTTATCAAACATCCTTGGCCTAGTATGATCCGCAATGTCTATGGGGATAGCGATCGCTTCCGTCGTACCTATTGGGAACATATTCCAGTAAAAGATGGTAATTATGTTTATTTTAGTGGTGATGGAGCCAGAAAAGATGCCGATGGCTATTTTTGGGTCATGGGGCGTGTAGATGACGTAATTAATATTGCTGGTCATCGACTGGGCACTATGGAAATTGAATCTGCTCTTGTCTCCCATGTTGGCGTTGCTGAAGCTGCGGTTGTCGGACGACCAAGTCAAGTTAAAGGTGAAGAAATAGTTGCTTTCGTTACCCTAGAAAATAATTTGGTTGCCAGCGAACAACTCGAACAGGAACTAAAAAAATACGTTGTGGTCAAAATAGGTGCGATCGCCCGTCCAGCTCAAATTCGATTTACAGAGGTCTTGCCAAAAACCCGTTCTGGTAAGATTATGCGTCGTTTGCTTCGTTCCTTAGCTATAGGGGAAGAAGTTAGTGGAGACACCTCCACCTTAGAAGATCGTGGCGTTTTAGAAAAATTGCGTGGTTAAGCTCGGAAGCATTAAGGAAAATTGATATAATCCCCCATTAAGCTGACAACATAACGGGGGATTCTGAGTCTCGCAACTAAGACCAGCATCCCGTAATATCAAATCCTGTTAATTGCACATAGATGCGATCCAATACTGTTCGGTTAGTCTCTTAAGTTATTTTATTCGCCCCCTAAATCCCCCAATTCTGGGGGACTTTTAGTTCTCTTTCTCCCCCAAATTTGGGGGTCGGGGGGCTTAACCGAACGGTATTGAGATGCGATCTAATAATCATATGGATTTGACCTCATTTTTACTGCGGTTGTTTAACCAGATTTGATATCACCCGCCGCAGAGCACCTTTATCTAGCCAATATAAATGATATCAAGAAACTTTCGGTATATTACTTGAGTGTTTTCAAGATTAATTACTAACAATAATCAAATATCAAGAAAGTTTTAGATTAATCTAGCGATCGCCTGACAAATTTCTGCTTAAGTTGTGAATCCCGTCCGATGATACAGGGCGATCGCAACCTATATTTTGTCACCACTGTTGCTGCATCCTATACTCCGACAATATTACCCAGCAGAAATTCCTGAAGTTAGTCCAATTAACAAAGTGTAAAAGTTATCAACAGCTAGAGGCTAGATTTAAATCTGATTATTCACCTTGAGTAATTGATAGGAATTGTAGAGATTATGATATATCAGATAAAACATGGGTCCAAGAGCTACGATGGGGTTAAGAAAAGTAAAAGCAAGCCAGATAGTAAACATGGTATTTTTTTGACCGAGAGACTGACTGGCTTCCAAAGCAAATTGTTTTCCACCAATCAATTTTCCAATCCAAAAGTTGAGAGTACAGAGCATCAAAGAGCTGGTTGCAATGAGAGCGATCATTTGAGGGGTAGTGTTGGACTCGTAGATAATAAAGTGTGTAGCTTTAGCTGTTGCCAGAAATAGTAATACATGCCAAAGATAAAAAGCTAAATTTTTTCGTTTGAGGAGAAACTCTTGTAAAGAGGGACTAAATTCGTTGACCAGTTGAGCCATTAGCAAGGGAATACCAAAGACCAACCAGATAGACCGCAAGATTTCTGGTGTTGAGATCGAAATCTCAGGTGTCGCGATCCAAGAGAGCATTAGAGGAATAGTTAAACCAATAATACCGTTGGTAAGCAATACAGATGAAGCCACATATTCAACATTTCCCCGTAAAAAATCCATGACGGCTGGCGCAGCAGTGGCGGTAGGGGCAATGGCAGTAATAAAGCATAAAAATGCTAGTTCAGAGTTGAACGGCAGAATAACTAGGTAAACGATAATCGGTATAGCTATATTGGCAACTACGATCCAGAGGGAGTGGGGATAAAAAGTTTTGATGCTGATTTTGAGAAAAGGGAAAAACAACATTAGCATCAGCAGATATTTAATTAGAAAGGCATAGATGTGAGCTTGAGACATAATCATGCCCAAGAGAATCGCTAAAATAGGCAAAAAGGATTTCATTAGCAATATGCTCTTTTCTCCCAAGATAGAGGAAGTGGAATTTCTAATACTGATAGAAACGATTAAGACACTTCAGCAGTGAGGGGCATGCAGGAATTAATAAGAGAATGGTTGTAAAGCACCATAGTGGTACTGGAGTTGCACTGAAAACCGATCTGCTGGGAGAAGTGCTGTTGATTGGTAGTCATCAGGTAAACTCTTTCTACTCGATTTATTCGGGGATGACTTAAAACACTCTCGACTAATTTATGCCCCAGTCTGACTTCTCGATAATCTGGATGAATGACGATATCCCAGATAGTAGCTCGATAAATACCGTCTGAAATAGCGCGAGCAAAGCCAATCATCTTCCCTCTGTCCCAGACACTAACTACGGTATCGCTGTTAGCGATCGCAATTTTTAAGTCCTCTAGTCGTCGCTCTTGTGCCCAAACAGCAGTTAAGCTAAATAATTCTTGGAGTTGGGAGAGATCGATTTGGTCAGGGCGAGTACAAAATTGAATCTGACGATAATTCATAAATGTTTCTCTCCTAAAACAGGGACATTCCTGGGAACATTAGCCGAGATTAGGTTTTTCTCTCTGCTACACAGCATGTCCCCAAGATATGAGAACAAGCCCAGGAAATTTCAACACGTTTAATAAACTGCTCTAATCGTTTCAAGTTGCTAGTAGTGAAATATATTTGTCCGTCAAGTTGCTGTGGTTCAATCTTTAAAGCCAATAAGCAGTCCCAGAGAACAGTCGCAGACATCTGATATCGATCTGGGAGACTATCAAAAAGAATCAGGTTGTCTAAAGTCTTCTCCTTAGCTAATAATTCACCCAGTCGAGCCAAGATAAAATGTTGGGGCTGAATTAGGGAATGGGGATAGGCAATCTCTCGAATCTTATTCATAGCTTCAAGGAAAAGTAGAAATGGGGAAAAGGATTGATTTGGTTAACCCTTCCTCTTCCCCTATCAACAACTATCTTCATGATCTGTGCCAGAGAGAAAATATTTTAGTTAGTCTCAATTCCTTCGGTCTTAGCAACTTCCAGCAAAGTTTTTAGCACGGAGTCAGGATTAAGACTTAGGGAATCAATTCCTAGTTCCACTAAGAAGCGGGCAAACTCAGGATAGTCACTGGGTGCTTGACCGCAGATACCCACCTTGCGCCCTTTGGCTTTCGCCTTGGTAATCACCTGACGCACCATTTCTTTGACTCCCTCATCCCGTTCGTCAAATAGTTGAGCAACCAAAGCGGAGTCGCGATCAAGTCCCAAAGTTAGCTGAGTTAGGTCATTAGAACCAATGGAGAAGCCATCAAATACTTCGCTGTATTGATCTGCCAAGATAACGTTATTGGGTATCTCGCACATGACATAAACCTGCAAGCCATTTTCGCCTCGTTTTAGACCGTATTTTGCCATTTCTGCCAACACTTTACGACCTTCAGCAGGGGTTCGGCAGAAGGGAATCATCGGAATAACATTGGTTAAACCCATTTCAGACCGCACTCGTTTCAGGGCTTGGCATTCTAAACCATAAGCATCACGGTAGTTCTCGTCATAGTAGCGAGAAGCACCCCGCCAACCAATCATCGGGTTCTCTTCCTCTGGCTCAAACTGTTTGCCCCCAAGGAGGTTAGCATACTCATTGCTCTTGAAGTCGGACATACGCACAACTACAGGTTTGGGATAAAAAGCTGCCGCAATCGTACCGATGCCTTGAGCTAACTTGTCAACAAAGAAGTCGGGTTTATAGTCGTACAGTGCTGTCAACTTGGCAATTTCCTGCTTGACGGCTTCATCTTCTAGCTCATCAAAATGAAGCAATGCCAATGGATGAGCTTTGATGTGGTTGGCAATGATAAACTCAAACCGCGCTAAACCCACACCATCACAGGGAATAGAAGCTAGACCAAAAGCTTCTTCGGGGTTGCCCACATTCATCAGGATTTGGGTGCGAGTGCGAGGCAAATTTTTCAGTTCCGCCGTTTGAATTTCAAACGGTACTAAACCAGAATAAACACGTCCTTCTTCTCCTTCAGCACAAGAGACGGTCACTTCTTGACCCGTGGTTAAGACACCTGTAGCTTTGCCGCAACCGACGATCGCAGGAATCCCCATTTCACGAGCAATAATTGCTGCGTGGCAGGTACGACCCCCTTGATTGGTGATGATGGCGCTGGCTTTTTTCATAATCGGTTCCCAATCGGGGTCAGTTTTATTAGTGACTAAAACTTCACCTGCTTGAAATTCATCGATCTGGTGGACATTCATAATCACCCTGGCTTTACCCTGACCGATCATTTCCCCCACAGCACGACCTCGGATCAGAATATCGCTAGTTCCTTGCAGTTTATAGTTACGCAGAACAGTATCGGATTTTTGAGATTGCACCGTTTCGGGACGGGCTTGGACAATGAATAGTTCGCCAGACAGACCGTCTTTTGCCCACTCAATGTCCATTGGCGTGTAAGTACCCCGTACTGCGGAATAGTGGTCTTCGATAATACAAGCCCACTTAGCTAGGGTGAGAATTTCGTCATCGGCGATCGCGTATTGATGCCGTTCTAGTTCGGGTACGGGGACATTTTTGGTCAACTTGCCACCGCCCACATCGTAGATCATTTTAATTTCCTTGCTCCCCAGGCGTTTTTCCAAGATCGGTCGGTAGCCCTGCTCCAGAGTAGGTTTGAACACGAAATACTCATCGGGGTTGACCGCACCTTGGACAACGTTTTCCCCCAATCCGTAGGCAGCAGTAACCAACGCAGCATTCTTAAAGCCTGTTTCTGTATCGATGGAGAACATGACCCCTGATGAAGCTAAGTCAGAGCGCACCATTTTTTGTACCCCAACAGAAAGAGCCACCTCAAAGTGGTCAAAACCCTTAATCGTGCGGTAAGAAATAGCGCGATCAGTAAACAGGGAAGCAAAGCACTTGTGACAAGCGTCTAAGACCCCTTTGAACCCGTGAACATTGAGATAGGTTTCTTGCTGTCCTGCAAAACTAGCATCGGGTAAGTCTTCTGCCGTTGCCGAAGAGCGCACTGCCACATCAGTATAACTGCTGTAACGCTTGCATTCTTCCTGGTCTGCTTCTGGCAGGCGGTCGCAGAAATCAGTAGTACCGTTATAGCGATCGCATAACTTGATATAAGCCTGAGTGATGGCTAGTTCTAGTTCGGTCGGGAAAGGCGTATTGAGAATTAATGCGCGAGCTTGTTTGCCATGTTGTCGTAGGTTGCTCAGATCCTCAATATCTAGGTCTGAGAATAATTGTCGCAGTTTTTCTTGTAACCCTGCTTGCTCGACAAAATAGCGATAGGCATAAGCAGTGGTGGCAAAGCCCGCAGGAACATTAACGCCTTTAGGGGTTAGTTGTTGAATCATCTCCCCCAAAGAGGCATTTTTACCACCGACAAAAGGGATGTCTGCAATGCCAACTTCCTCAAACCATAAAACTAAAGCTTTTTCTTTACTAGGTTGAAGAGGCTGGCGATCTACTTTTGTTTGTACCATGAATTACACTCCTGAGACGTTTCAACTCTTATTTTTAATTAGAGCAACCATAGTTTTCTAGCTGCAAAATCAGGTATAGTACATCAGTTAGGGATACTTGCTACTCGATCGCTTCTCCTAGAAAACTCCAGAGTTCTGCTTCGGTAGGAATAATCAAGTTATCTCCTTGGGTATCTATTGAACCTGAACCATCGATTAACGGTATTAAACCCATAATCAAGGAACCGATAACCACTAAAACAACTACAGCAATCTGGTTCAGATGCTTATGATTTGGGTGGAGTATTTGTGTAAGTCGTTGTGTACTCATTTCCCACCTCTCTCTAGTATTTTTTGGTGATTAAAAAGCTAATTTTCTTCAGAAAGCTTATCTACTTTCTTGAATTACAGGAGCTTTATTTAGTTTCTATACATTTATTCTATACCCTAAAAAATTAATGTTCAATACATGTTCAAATTGATATAAATCTTAATAACAAAAATATCAAAAAATCGTGACAATCAACTGTAATTAGCAAATATTTTAATCTGACAAATTTTATCTCATTGCTCTAAGTTAATCAGGATTTAGTTGATACGTGATCTAGTTAGAATAAGAGTTTGCAATGATTGTCTTGATACTTAAAAGTGAATAATTACAGAAATTTATTTTAAAAATTACCATCACAAATTGGGATGATCAGAAAAATTAATATTGGCAAAGGAGCATCTGTTGCTATTTAATTACACTTTAAATGGTATAATTTATGGGACTATATATTAACAACTAAAACAACATTAATGTTGCTTTAATAAGCTAGAAAAAATAGCCAAAAAGTGTTACCTATTTGACAAAATTCAAATAGCATTTAGTGGTTAAATAGAGGTAAAGAATAATTGAATCCAAATTATTTTTTTTCTAATAGGATTAGCTATGTAAGTAGTATCAAATAAACTATTAATTGTCAGGAGGTTAATAGCTAGAAATTACTTGTAATAAAGAGTGGTCTGGAAAATCTTTGCTGTTACTTTTGATACATTTAGCAAGCTTATTTCTCAAAAGAAAAAAAATAATATTAGTTCTTTGTCTACCTAATCCTATCAATTACCCATATCTTGATAGTAAAGCCTATGTATTCTAGTAAATTCAAGGAGAATAGGAAACAAATAGTCTCTCTTAGCCAGCAAAAGCTAAAATCTGAGCAACCTGGGATGGTTCGAGTAGAAGATGATCGAACAGGAACTAGTCTAGAGACATTGAAGCGAGCCTTTACGGATAACCTTTTATATACTCAAGGAAAATATGAGTCGATCGCTGCTCTCCATGATTACTACATGGCTCTGGCTTATACTGTGAGAGACCGACTGATTCAACGGCGAATTCGGACGGTAAGAACTCACATCGAGGAGGATGTCAAGACCGTTTACTATCTATCTTTAGAGTTTCTGCTGGGTCGTCAACTAGGCAAAAACTTACTCAATTTGGGTTTGTACGACTCAACTAGCCAAGCCCTACAAGAGTTGGGAATTAACCTAGAAGAATTGATGGATCAAGAAGCGGAACCTGGTTTAGGCAATGGTGGTTTAGGACGCTTGGCTGCCTGTTTTCTGGATTCTCTGGCTACCCTAGAAATTCCCGCTCGTGGCTATGGGATTCGCTATGACTTTGGTATTTTTCACCAAGCAATTCATCAAGGTTGGCAAATTGAATGTCCCGATCTCTGGCTGCGCTTGGGTAATCCTTGGGAAATTCCCCGACCAGAGTATCGAGTGGAAGTTAAATTTGGCGGTCGTACCGAGACTTATCTGGATGCCAATGGTCATTATCGGGTGCAGTGGCTGTCTGGACAGACCGTTTTTGGTACACCCTATGACTTGCTGATACCTGGGTACAACAACAACACAGTTAATAGCTTGCGTCTCTGGAGTGCTAAAGCCAGCGAAGAGTTTAATTTTCAAGTGTTCAACGTCGGTGACTATAATCGTGCAGTAGCCGATAAAATCTTCTCCGAAAACATCAGCAAAGTTCTCTATCCCAACGACAATACACCCCAAGGAAGGGAACTCCGCTTGCAGCAACAATACTTCTTTGTTGCCTGTACTCTCCATGACATCATTCGCCTCTTTCTACGCAATCATGACAATTTTGATTGCTTTGCTGAAAAAGTGGCAATTCAACTTAATGATACCCATCCAACCCTAGGTATTGCTGAGTTAATGCGTTTGCTGGTGGACGAATATCTTTTGGAGTGGGAGTCTGCCTGGGAAATTACCTGCAATACTTTCGCTTATACCAACCATACCTTACTGTCTGAGGCATTAGAGTGCTGGACTGTCAGCCTTTTTGGTCGCCTTTTACCCAGGCATTTAGAAATTATTTATGAAATCAATCATCGCTTTCTCAACCAGATTAGGCAAAGATATCCTCATGACTCGGCTCGTTTAAGGAGACTTTCACTAATTGGAGAAGGAGCGGAGCAGTCTGTCCGTATGGCTCACCTTGCCTGTGTTGGCAGTCACTCTATTAATGGAGTCGCGCAGTTGCATACCCAACTACTCAAACAAGACCTGCTGCGAGATTTTTCTGAACTTTGGCCAGAAAAATTTAACAACAAAACTAATGGAGTCACTCCCCGACGTTGGCTGCTGTTGGCTAATCAGCGACTGGTCAACCTGATCTCTGAGCAATTGGGTCAAAACTGGATTCACGATCTCGAAGGTCTGAGACAACTAGAAGAGTTGGTGGACGATTCTGGTTTTCGTGACTGCTGGCATCAGATCAAGCAGGACAACAAGCAAGAACTAGCAGACTACATTCTGCATCATAACGGGATTGAAGTAAATCTCGATTCACTGTTTGACGTTCAAGTTAAGCGGATTCACGAGTATAAGCGTCAACTGCTGAATGTTCTTTATATCATTACCCTTTACAACCAGATTAAAGCTAATCCTCAGCTAAAAATTCTGCCTCGGACATTTATTTTTGGTGGCAAAGCAGCACCTGGCTATTATCTGGCGAAGCTAATTATTAAGCTGATTCACTCTGTAGCCGATGTGGTCAATAACGACCATGATATAGGCGATCGCCTTAAAGTAGTGTTTTTAGCCAACTATAATGTCTCTCTCGGGGAAAAAGTCTATCCTGCTGCGGAGCTTTCGGAACAGATTTCTACTGCTGGCAAAGAAGCTTCTGGTACTGGCAATATGAAATTTGCCCTTAATGGTGCCCTCACCATTGGCACCCTCGACGGAGCTAACGTCGAGATCCGCGAAGCCGTAGGAGCAGAGAATTTCTTCCTTTTTGGTCTAACTGCCAAAGCAGTAACTAAGCTGAAAGCTAAAGGGTACAATCCCTGGCACTACTACAACACTAATCCCTGGTTGCGACAGGTGATCGCCCAAATTGCTTCTGGCTACTTTTCTGTTAACGATCCCGATCTTTTTCGACCGCTGGTAGACTCACTACTATATCGAGACGAGTATTTACTGTTTGCTGATTACCAGGCTTATGTTGACTGTCAAGAGCGAGTCAGCCAAGCTTATCTGAATCGGCAGCATTGGACTAAAATGTCCATTCTCAACGTCGCTCGCACGGGTAAATTTTCTAGCGATCGCACAATCTCAGAATACGCAGCAGAAATCTGGAAGGTCAAACCAGTCACAGTTGAGCTGGAAACATACAACCCAGAGGGGGCAAGTTTAAAAATCGAGGAATCAATTAATTAAGCAGAATTTTGACTGTGGCATTATCTCTGACAATTCGGTCATAAACAGGAGAGAAACGGCAGATGGGAAAAAGAATTGGTATTCTAACTAGCGGTGGTGACTGTCCTGGACTCAATATGGTCATCAGAACAGTCGTTAGTCATGCCACACTGACTTACGATTGGGAGGTTGTAGGCATCCCTTATGCCACTAAGGGTTTGCTAGAGCGCAAAGCAATCACCTTGAGCTTGCACGGTTTGGATCTGCATGGCATCGATCCCTTACTCAGTATGGGAGGAACAATTCTCGGTTCTACCAACAAAGGAGATACCCTAGCTCAGGCAAAACAGATCTTTGCTGGATACCAGGCACTAGAACTAGATGCCCTTATTGCCATTGGTGGTGACGGGAGCTTGGCGATTTTGCGCGAATTAGCTAGTCAAGGAAATTGGAATCTAGTAGCAATTCCCAAGACAATTGATAACGATGTGGCTTTTACAGAACGGTCAGTGGGGTTTGATACAGCAGTTAATACGGTAACAGATGCCCTCAATCGTCTGACTTCCACGGCGGCGAGTCACGATCGCGTCATGGTGGTGGAAGTTATGGGGCGGACGGCAGGGCATTTAGCTTTGCAAGCAGGCATTGCTGGGGGTGCAGATGTCATTTTAATCCCTGAAATTCCCTATTGTTTGCCTCAAGTTTGTCAAAACCTCAAAGAGATGCGGGATCGGTGGAAACGTAAATTTGCTCTGATTATTGTTGCCGAAGGAGCAAAAACCGAAACGGGAGAAATCAGTTGCTATACTGATTCTCTTGGAGAAGTACGCCTTAGGGGCATTGGTCAATACATCACCGAACAAATACCTGCTTGTAGTCCAGAGCGAGTAGAAACTAGACTGACCATTTTAGGACATGTGCAGCGAGGTGGTATTCCATCGGCTTGGGATCGGATTTTAGCTGCTGCTTTTGGTAAAGCTGCGATCGATTTAGTCGCTCAAGAACAATTTGATCGCATGGTTGCTTGGCGCAACGGGGAAGTAGCAAGCGTTCCCCTAGAACTGGTTATCAGTCAGAGTCCTTCATTAGTCACTCCCCACAGCAGTTTTTTACAAACAGCCCTTTCTCTAGGAATTTATGTCGGCGAGAGTTAGTTTTCTGTGGCACTAATAAATTAATTCTTACTTTTCTCAACTTTTTCCTCGAAAAAGAAGTTCAAGTACTTGAAGCAAAAACTCAGCAGACAAGGAAAAAATTAGAATTAGATCGAGAGCAGAAATTAGACCTTTTGCGCCAGTCTGACGGGGCAAGAATAATAGCGAGAAAGTAGGCATAATACTTATCATTTAAGATATTAATGGTGGGATCGAAGATGTTGATTCGCGTTGGTTATGAATTTATATTTGACGTGCCTGCTCCTGTTCCGATGCTCTTGAAGCTTTACTTGCATCCGTCGCAGCTCAAGAAGGTAAAGAAGCCCGAGAGACTGAGAATTGAGCCAGAAACTTCTGTAGAAGAATTTATCGACGACTTTGGTAATCGGGCAGGTCGCCTCGTCTTGCCAGCAGGTTCCGTGCGTTTGTGGAATGAGGCAGTAGTCTCAGATAACAACCAGCCAGATACAATTAATGATACTGCTCAAGAGATTCCCGTAGAGTCTCTCCCCGTGGACGTACTACCCTATTTACTTAGCAGTCGCTATTGTGAAGTTGATCGCCTCTCGGAAATTGCCTGGGAGCTCTTTGATCGAACCCCAACTGGCTGGGGAAGGGTGCAAGCCGTTTGTGATTGGGTTCATGAACATGTGACTTTTGGTTACGAATATGCCCGCCCAACCAAAAGTGCCTATGAAGTTTACACGGAGCGCACGGGGGTCTGTCGGGATTTCGCCCACTTGGCAATTACCTTGTGTCGCTGTTTGAACATCCCAGCCCGATATGTAGCTGGCTACCTTGGCGATATTGGTATCCCGCCTCAACCCTCACCGATGGATTTCAGTTCCTGGTTCGAGGTCTATCTAGATCATCAATGGTACACTTTTGATGCCCGTTACAATGTTCCCCGTGTGGGCAGAATTTTAATGGTTAGAGGTCGTGACGCAGTAGATACAGCCATGACCACATCATTTCAGCCGATTAATTTAGTTAAATTTACGGTTTGGACTGATGAAGTCTCAGAAGTGTAAGTACCTTTCCAATACTATTCGGATCGGCTTTATTGATTTCTCTCCCACCAACAGAATTTAATATGATAGAGGATCTAAGCGCCTGAACAAGCTGCCTAAAACTATAGCTGGTAGTCCGACAATGATGCAAATTAAACTTTGGGTAAAATTCAAAGGCGTAGTGTTGAGTAGAGAATTTAAGATTGACCACTGACTGAAAAGAAATTGGAGAATCACAACACAAACAATCCCTATTACAGTTGGATAAGCGATCGCCTGTGACCCAGATTGTTTTCGGTGACGCAACCATATCCAGATAGAGGGTAAAAACTGACTAATGCTTAAGAGGTAAAAAATTTCCGCAGCAACTAAAGCTTGAACTGCCATAGTTCTCGCCAATACTTCATCAGCCGTAGAGTTGACAATCCATTCAAATATACCGAAGGTAATCGCCCAATTAAATAGGGAAATGAGCAGAATCCGTCTCAAGATACTGCTTGATAGTAATGGGTTTTGGGGATTTCGCGGAGATTGTTGCATAACATCGGTAGTCTGGTGGTCAAATGCCAGAGGAATTGAGAGGGCAGAAGAACTTACCATATTGAGCCAGAGAATCTGTAGGGGTAAGATCGGCAGAGAAATCTCTAACAAAACACTTGCCAAGATAGTTAATGCTTCGCCACCATTGACGGGCAGAACAAAGGCGATCGCCTTCTGTAAATTATGATAGACGGTACGTCCTTCCTCTATGGCTGCTTCAATAGAAGCAAAGTTATCATCGGTCAAAATCATATCGGCGGATTCTTTAGCTACTTCTGTACCTGCTTTACCCATAGCAATCCCTATATCTGCTTGTTTGAGGGCAGGGGCATCATTGACACCATCCCCAGTCATGGCAACAATTTCTCCTTGAAACTGTAAGGCATCTACTAGGCGTAATTTCTGTTCGGGGGCAACGCGAGCAAAGACTACTCCGTCTTTTACCACCTGGGCCAGGTCGCGATCGCTCATTAATTCTAGTTCTTTGCCTGTGAAGGCTTTGATTTTCCCCCTGGGACTTAACTTCATCAACTGGGCGATCGCACAGGCAGTAGTAGCATGATCTCCTGTAATCATTTTGACCTGAATTCCTGATGCTAAACAGTTAGCTACCGCCTCAACTGCTTCTGGTCTTGGCGGATCGATCATTCCCTGCAAGCCCACAAAAACTAATCCTCTTGCGACATCTTCTCGTTCAATAGTCTTTTGTTCTGGAGGAACTAGCTTTTGAGCAAAGGCAATGAACCGCATTCCTGCCTTGCCCATCTTCTCGGCAATCTGCTGAATTCCCTCTCGATCAAGAGGTTCTATTACTGAACCGTCAAGCTGGTGATTAGGCTTTGCCCATGCTTGGTGAGTGCAACGAACCAGAATAGTTTCTACTGCACCTTTGAGATAGATTATATTCTGGGGGTGATTATTTTCTCCCTGATTGCTACCTTGGTGTAAAGTTGCCATGTATTGAAACTGAGAATCAAAAGGAATCGCATCTAGTCTCGGCATCACTTCCATCAGGTCTTGATAATCTAATCCAGCTTTATTAGCAGCAATAATTAATGCCGCTTCAGTCGGGTCGCCAGCAACCGTAAGCTGCGCCCCCTCTGCCTCTAGATAGGAATCATTACATAACAGTCCATTACGCAAACAGGCATCGAGAATCGGATTTGTTGCCAAACTAAGGGGCTGATTGTGTTCTAGGATTCGACCTTGGGGGTTATAGCCTGTTCCCTCAACCTGATAAAGTTTGCCTCCTGCATAAATTTCCTTAACCGTCATTTGATTTTCTGTCAGAGTGCCAGTTTTATCCGTACAAATCACTGTGGCACTGCCCAAGGTTTCGACGGTGGGTAAATTACGAATAATGGCATGACGGGCTGCCATCCGAGAAACACCAATCGCCAGAGTAATAGTAACTAAAGAAGGTAATTCTTCGGGAATGCCACTAACTGCCAAGGCAACAGCCGCCTGAAACATCGGGAGTCCAGTGCGTCCTTGTCCCATCCCAATGGTAAAGGTCAAAGCTGCTAATCCGAGAATAATGTAGAGCAGTCTCCAGCTAAATTTCTCAAGTTTGCGAGTCAGAGGAGTTTTCAGGCTAGTACTCTGTTCCACCAACTGAGAAATCCGACCAGTCTCGGTAGCTTCAGCGATCGCCACTACCAGACCGATTCCCTGCCCCGATATTACTACTGTACCTGCATAAGCCAGATTAAGGCGATCCGCAACAAGAGTAGCTTCATCTATGGTAGGGGTTACTTTATCGACAGGGACAGACTCTCCTGTCAGAGAAGATTCATCAGTTTGCAGATTATTAACTAAAATTAGTCGTAGGTCAGCCCCAACCTTATCTCCTGTATTCAATTCCACCAGATCGCCAGGAACTAATTCTTCCGAGGGTAGGGTTTGTTCTTTTCCTTCACGGATGACAGTTACTTCTGTGGAGATCGATGCTGCCAATGCAGCCAGGGCATTTTCTGCTTTTGATTCTTGAATATAACCGATGATCGCGTTAATCAGGACTACTGCAAAAATTACGACCGCATCAATCCAATCTTGGAGAAACAAGGTTATGATTCCTGCCAATAGCAAAATATACAGCAATGGTTGGTTAAATTGCTGTAAAAAAAGCTGGTAGAGGCTTTTGCTGTTTCGCGGGGTTAGTTGATTGACTCCAAACTTCTTCTGTCGTCTAGCTACTTCATCAGTCGTCAATCCGTTCTCTAAATCGCTAGCTAGGATTTGAGTTACTTCTTCTACTGCAAGTGAATGCCATTGATGCTCCAAAATAGCTCCTGCTAATTTCTCCCCATGATGCATATCATATCCAGATATCCAGAATTAACAAGATTAAAAATTGGGAACTTTGTTTCAGGCAGCACCCAGGCGATCGCTTTTGCCTCGAACTACTTTTGCTTTGAACTTTAAGCAGTGCAATGATTTTGCCCACCTACTTGATTTTTGTTTTATATTAAAGGTGAAGGCAGTGTTTGCCATAGTGAGGTAGCTAAAATTAACTCCTTGCTAGGGAGGAGGTGAACTATGATGACAACAGTTCGTTATTCCCTAAATGTAATTCGAGATGAAGCTCGTCAATTGGTTAACAAAGGTCTAGTTTATCGCCAGCAACAGATTTATACTCTTTGCCAATATATTCCTGCTAGTGAATGGCCAGAAGTAGAACGAGAATTAGAGCTTAATGAATTCTTGCTCAGAGATCCCATCATCGATTTGTTGGGTAAAGAAGAATGGGAAGAAGATTAATATCAAGTTACACTGAAAAAACAAGCTTTAGCCTCAGCAAAGTTATCTGAATTGATCACCGCTGAAGTAAATTTCCCTTTCAACCACTTGCCAAGTAGCATCAGCAATCATAATCTTGCCGTTAGAGAACATATTGTTGAAGGACTACAAAGAATTGCTGAAGCCGTAGGTAAGCTTCATAATGCCCATGTTCATGTTGATATCAGGACAGGGTATCCCCCCGTAGTAAATACAGCCAAAGAAACCGAAATTGCCCGACAAGCCGTACTAAAAGTATTAGGGGAGTCAGGATTAGCAGAGATGGAGCATCCCAGCATGGGCGGAGAGGATTTTGCCTACTACTTGTTAGAGATTCCAGGTTGCTATGTGAGATTTGGTGCTTGCCGTCCAGGTTGCGAACAGATTCCCCTCCACAGTCCTTCCTTTGACTTTGATGAATCAGCTTTACAAGTTGGTGCTGCTTTTTTCGATCAAGTAGCCAGGGAGGCAATATCGCAGATATCCGCTTCGCAAAACCCTGAATATGCAAAAAGGGGGTGAGTCAAAATGAAATTTAATAGTTCCCCGCAGTCTACTTTGGGAATGGAGATCGAATTACAACTGTTGAACCCCAAAACATTAGACTTGATGGATGGAATCTTACCTCTAATAGCATCCTATCCACAGCAACCTTGTACCAAGCCAGAATATAATCAAGCAACCGTAGAAATTAACTCTCAGGTTTGTTCCAACATTCAGGAGTTAGAAGCAAATCTATTTTCGATTCTTACTGCCCTACAGGCAAGGTGTGAAGAGTTAGGCATAGTTCTCTGTGGAGCGGGGACCCATCCTTTCTGCCGACGTTTAGTGCCAATTACTCCCCTAGCAAGATATCAAGCCTTGTACGAGATTGCGGGTTATCTATCTTATTGGCTGACTTTTGCCCAGCACGTCCATGTAGGTATGTCTTCAGGAGACGAAGCTGTGGCGATCGCCAAGATGCTCAAACCTTATCTTCCCATTCTGCTAGCTCTATCTGCTAATTCTCCTTTCTGGCAGGGTCAAGATACTGGCTATGCATCCTTTCGTCAGCGACTTTTAGCAAGTAGACAGACTTACGGGCTTCCTCCTAGCTTCAAAAACTGGCAGGATTATGTGAATTTCTTTGAAAGTGCCAAGAATGCTGGGATTGTTGATACCATCCGCGATTTTCATTGGGATGTACGTCTTCAACCCAATTTGGGAACTCTTGAAGTCAGGGTAATGGATGCACAATCGACAGTGCAAGAAGCATTGATGCTAGCGGCTTTGGTTCACTGTTTAATTGTGTATCTCCAGCGTTCTCGTGCCGGGAAAGAAACAGGCTTTCTTTTAAGATCCCATCATTGGTGGTTAGAAAAAGAGAACTACTTTCAAGCTTCCCGTCTGGGTTTAGCAGCGAACTATATTGAAAATAGTCAGGGCAATACTAGACCAATAAAACAAGTCATTGCAGATATCTTAAATTCTTTAAACACAACTGCTACTCAGCTTGGCGAAACAGAATATTTGCAACTTATCCGCGATCGTTTAGCCTGGACAGAGTCCAATCGTCTTTGGCAATGGGTTTTGCCTGATCGTCTAGGGGAAACGGAGCCTTATCGCCTTCAAGGAATTCCTAGCTACATCCGCCAACGTCAAGTTTGGCAAGCAACTGCTTCTCAACAAGCCTTGGTTGCTTTTCTGGTTAGGCAACTTAAGCAAGAACTGCGAGGTTGGTTATTACCTGGAGCGACTTACAAGGCAAAGTTAAACATAGCGCAGAAGAAAAATGCACTCGGCTTTTCAATACTTTGGTGATCCTCTCAATTTCGCTTACCTGAACTTAGAGAATTACGCTCAACAGCAAAATTAGTTTATCCTGATAGAAAGCAAACAGTTTACTTAACTTTACATTTTTCGAGTATCAACTCAATATATGAAATGCACTATTAATCGTCGCGCCCAGTTTTCCGCGAGTCATCGTTACTGGCTGCCAGAATTAGACGAAGCAGAAAACCAACGCCTGTTTGGTGCCTGTAGTCGTTTTCCTGGACATGGACATAATTATGTCTTGTATGTATCCCTGGCGGGGGATTTAGACCAGTATGGCATGGTGGAAAACCTGTCTGTAGTTAAGCAGGTCATTAAACGAGAAGTTACTAGCCAGCTAAACTATTCCTATCTCAACGACACCTGGCCAGAATTTCAGTCCACCTTGCCCACTACAGAAAACATTTCTCGGGTCATTTGGCAGCGACTCGCCCCTCATTTACCCCTAGTCAACGTTAGATTGTTTGAACATCCTGAACTCTGGACTGATTATCAAGGAAATAATATGGAAGCTACCTTAACAGTTAAAACTCATTTTAGTGCAGCTCATCGTTTGGCAATACCTAGTCTTAGCTTTGAGAAAAACCAAGAAATTTACGGTAAGTGCGCTCGTCCCAATGGTCATGGACACAATTACCATTTAGAAGTTACCGTAGCGGGTGAGATTGATTCTCGTACAGGGATGCTCGTAGATTTAGGCGCACTGCAAGAGGCGATCGATGAATATGTTGTCGAACCTTTCGATCATACTTTTTTGAATAAAGATATTCCCTATTTTGCTGAAATCGTCCCCACCGCCGAAAATATTGCCGTCCGAATTGCCGATTTATTGCGATCGCCAATTAAAGCCCTGGGAGCAGAGTTAGACAAAATTAAATTAATCGAGAGTCCCAATAACTCTTGTGAGATCAATTGCCGTACTGCTAATTCCTCTAATGAAATAGCAAGCCAGGAACCCGCAATGGCTTCCTCGTAGTTAAACTCATTAATCGAGCTAATTGAACCTGGCGGCTAAATCGATGCCAAATAAATCGGGATATCTTATCTAAAATTACGAATCAGATATCCCTTTTTAATTAAAGTCCTGATTTGATTGACCACAGTAGTACTTGACTAATATAAAGGTGAAATTAAGATTAACAGAGTAGCGTGGGTCAATTAAGGTCAAATAATGCTTAAATTCTGCTTAAAAAAGCGAAATATAGCCGATTAACGCCTATAATCTATCCTAAACCTACTATTATATTGTGAGAGGATATTCAGGACTGTTAATGATTGCCTAAATGATCTGATCCACACTAAAAAGTGTTTGGTACTATGAGCAAAAGTATAGTCTTCATAGTAAAACAAAGCAGTAGCAGACTAATACTCATTTAAACAACAGGAGAACATAAAATATGGAATCGAATACTCCAGAAGTCGTTGAAACTCAGCAAACTGCAACAGGTTTAAACGGTGAATCTGCGGGAATAATCACCCCCTCCAAACCCAAATCAGCGCCGTCAGACAACGCGGTTCAAGAATACTTAAGCATTGGTACAAGTTTCTTAACTCAAATCTTTGACATTCTCAAAAAGGTTATTGACACTAATCAAAAACTGTTAATTAACTTACTGCTAATTTTTCTAGGAATTATTGCGGTAAAAGTAACCTTAGCCATCATTTCAGCTATCAATGATATTCCTTTACTTGCGCCTACCTTTGAGCTAGTGGGGTTAGGTTACACTGGCTGGTTTGTCTATCGCTATTTACTAACAAATTCTTCTCGCCAAGAATTAGGTCAAGAGTTTGAAGCCCTTAAAAATCAGGTAATGGGTAAAGAATAATACCCCTCCCGATAGTTCAAATTTTCTTATGTGATCAGCGTCCCCAGGAAATTAATTGCTCTGGGGCTTTTTTTATATATTTTTCCCTTTCTCGTGGTATTTGTCATTAGAAACTAATTGATTTATATTATGGCAGTTAGCTATGTTGTAAATCTGCCACAATTTTAAATTGATTTAAATTAATGATGTCACGCCACAATTGGTTTCTGGGAATCTTGTTTTCGATGGCGGCTTGCGGCGCATTAATTAATCCACCGCCTTACGTTGCGATCGCTGTGCTATTTTTCCTCACGAGTTTAATATTATTAGCGTCTGAGGAAATGCTAAGCAAACGCTGTTTCAATTGGCAAATTAATGGTGGAATCAAAGGAGTAATCATTTTAACTAGCTTGATCATTATGTGCTTAATCGTTCCTCAAGTAGAAACTAATATGGCAAAATTGTTTACTAGTCCGATAGCCTACCTCAAATCACCTCAAAAATAAATAAGTAATTGATGATCAAAACAGCATTAGACTTCACAAATAGCCCAATGCTGTTTTTTAATTTATTAAATAAAGTAATCCTTGATCTATTTAATATCTATTTATCTTTGCGGACAAAATCTACGAATGATCCCAGTCAGGTTTAATCGACTTACGGTGATTGAGATAACGGTCAATAGACATAGCAGCAATACATCCATCCCCCGCAGCAACTACCGCCTGTTTATAAGGAGTGTTCCTGATATCACCGATCGCCCAAACTCCAGGCACACTAGTAGACATAGTTTCATCTACTTTTACCCCGCCATCAGGGTTATATTCGACCTGATCGCCAGCAAAATCTGTAATTGGTTTGGAACCATTTTGATATACAAAAACCCCTTCTACCTCCAAAGATAAAGGTTCACTGTGATCTTTTTGCTTAACTTTGATTCCTGTTACCCCTGACATATCACCTTCAATGGCAGCTAAACGGCTGCGTCGCCAATGTTTCACGTTGGACATGGTGAGGAGATCTTGGGCATGATAATCTTCTTTGTCAGGATCTTTAAAAGTAATCCAATGAACCATGGAAGCAAATTTAGTTAAAAACTGAGCTTCTTCAACAGCTTCTGGATTCAAACCAACTACTGCTACTTCGCGATCGCGATAAAATGCTCCATCACAGGTGGCACAGTAACTAACACCACGACCTAAAAATTCTGATTCTCCTTCAAAGGATGCTCCACTACGTCCCATGGCACCAGTAGCCAATACTAATGCCCTACCAGTAAATGTACCTTCGGGGGTATAAACTTTTTTGATTTCGTCACTAACATCAATGCCAAAAACTTGAGCACGTTGATAAGTAGTGCCGTACTCAACTGCTTGATCTCTCATGCTTTCCAGCAATTCTTCTCCGCTTATCTCACCAGTTACTCCAGGATAGTTAGCGATTTTGTGTGTGATAGCCAATGCCCCCACCGCAGGATTCTTGTCTAGAATAACGGTTTTGAGATTGGCTCTTGATGTATAGAGCGCGCAGGCACAGCCCGCTGGGCCACCCCCGATAATTACGACATCAAATTCAAGTGTTTCCAAAATGCCAATCTCCAGTTGATTGTTAAACTTATAGATAATAGATATATTTATTCAGGATACATCTGCCTTGGGTATAGTTACAAATATTCTAGTTAAAAGTACGTAGTTTTGTGACAAGATCGGCTAATCTAAGCCGATCTATTCGCTGTTAGTCAATAGTGTTGAGCGTTGCCTATTGAGTGAATCAATAAGAGGTCCGCTTAATATTTCCTGCCTTAACCCAACCTTCCTGACCACTCCAGGGAAGTCTCACTCGTTGCCATTTGCCATCAGCCGAATCTTCCAAGATAATAATATTCGCTTTAGCTTCAATTCCCCCTACTCTACCAGCGTTTATATTAGGTTCAGTTCTTAAACTTAGTCCCTGTGGCCAAGTGACGGTTCCACGGTAAGCATTGGGGGGTAGTTCCGGTTCTGGTTTGCTCGCTGGCTTGGGTGCTTCAGGAACTTCTGGGGGTTCTGTTGCTTCTACTTCTTCATCATCTTGAATAGTATTCGATTCCAAAGGCTCAATATCAGTTGAAGACTCGATAGTATCTGCGTTAATTTCTGGTGAAACCTTTAACTCAGGAAATACTGGTTTCTGGGGCAAAACTGACATTTTCTTATAGTAGGTAAATAGCGCTATCCCCGATATTCCTGCAATTAGACCAATGCCTAAAGCAAAACCCAAGATAAACTGGAGAGTAGCTGATAAACGCTTGAGAAAGATATATTTAGTCATCGCCTAATTAAATTGACTCTGAATGCGATCGCTTAAGTCACTGTTTTTGGAAGCCAGACGAGCTTTTCCTGCTGCTACCCACTGCTGGAGAAATTCAATTTGCTCCTGTGCAGTTTTTGCTAAAGGAACTATTTGACTGGCAGCCTCTAGAATATCATCTGTGGTAAAGTCACGATTTTGGCTAAAGCCAATGTGCATGGCTTCAATGATCGTTTGCTCAATTTCTGCCCCAGAAAAATCTGGTGTTTCATATGCTAACCGCTTGGCATCGTAATTGCCTAGATTGTGAGGACGTAATTTTGCTAAATGAACCTTAAAGATAGCTTCTCGCTCAGTTTGATTTGGTAAACCCACAAAAAATATTTCATCAAACCGCCCTTTCCGTAGCATTTCTGGGGGTAAAGCACGAATATTATTGGCGGTTGCGACCACAAATACAGGAGTTTTCTTTTCTGCTAACCAAGTAATAAACGTACCAAAGACTCTACTAGTGGTGCCTGAGTCTCCTTTCCCATCAAGTCCCGCAAATCCCTTATCAATTTCATCTATCCAGAGAATACAAGGGGCGAGAGCTTCTGCTAGTTCAATGGTTTGACGAGTACGAGATTCTGATTCCCCCACCAAACCGGCGAATAAACGTCCTACGTCTAAGCGCAATAGAGGTAAGTGCCAGTGATGAGCGATCGCTTTGGCGGTTAAAGATTTGCCTGTCCCCTGTATACCTAATAGTAGTAGTCCTCTAGGATTCGGTAAACCATAGGCTCTTGCCTGTTCACTAAAAGCCCCTCCACGGCGCAATAACCAGCTTTTGAGATTATCTAAACCCCCAATATCAGAAATTTGTTCCGTAGCTGGATAATAGTCCAAAATTTGCGTCTGACGAATCGACTGGCGTTTTTCTTCGAGAATTAATTCCACATCATCTGCTTCTAGAGTACCGTTACCAGCGATCGCTCTAGTCAAAACTCGTCTAATTCTTTCCAAAGATAGTCCCTGGGCAGCCCGCACTAGTTCATCTAACATTTGTTCGGATAAATTCTGGGCAGTTGCCGATATTAAACGCTCAATCTCAATTTTGATTTCTGAGACAGTGGGCAAGGGGAATTCTACTACGGTGATAACTTCGGTTAATTCTTCAGGTATCTGTACTAGGGGAGCAATAATGATAATATTTTTCGGCTGAGATTTTAAACTCTGGGCTAGATTACGCAATTCACGAGAAATAGCAATATCTTCTAAGAAACGATGAAAATCTCTTAAAATAAAGACTCCTCCCGCATTTTTGGGCATTCTCGTCATAAATTCTAGCGCCTGTAAGGGATTACGCTTACCAAAACCTTCATTGTTGGGATTTTCTTGATAGCCATTAACAAAGTCCCAGGTATAGACATGACGCTTACCTAGCTTTTCCGTAGCGGTGGCGATCGCTTTTTCGGCTCTTTCTTCTTCTTTAGTCGGCAAGTATATTAATGGATAACAGGCACGTAATAGGAGCGAAAACTCTTCGTTAAAGTTCATTATCGAAAATTATCAGTTAAGTTAATAGATGGGTTTTAAACCTCGGCTTCTTGCTCAATAACCTCATGCGGGGAAACCCCAAGATCGCCTCCGCTTAGCTTTTCGCGCTTTTAAGCCGATTGCCACTGGCTTTACGACCAATAACTTTTTGTGGTAAATTAACAAGATGAAGCAAATACGAGGTTTTAAATACAGATTCTATCCGACTTCGGCACAGCGATTACAGTTAGCACAGACCTTTGGCTGTACTCGTTTTGTTTACAACTGGGCATTGTCTTTGAGAACTAATAGCTATTATCAGGATAATGTATCTCTCAGCTATACCGATACCTCTAATGCTTTAACTAAGCTGAAGAAAGATCCTGAGAAAATGTGGCTAAGAGCTGTTTCATCAGTACCATTACAACAAGGATTAAGACACTTAAATACTGCATTTAAAAACTTCTTTGCTGGTAAAACCCAGTATCCCAAGTTCAAGAAGAAGAACAATAGACAGTCGGCTCACTATGCACCGAATGCCTTTAAATGGGTTGAAGGGAAGTTAACTCTAGCCAAGATGTCCCGACCATTGAAGATTAGAGGTCGTAGATATTTTACTGGAGAGCCAATTAGGGTCACGATCTCGAAAGATCCCAGCAATAGATACTTTGTCTCATTTTTGGTAGAAGAAGAGTTAGAGCAACTGCCCAATGCTACAGGCAGTATTGGGATTGATTTGGGAGTCAAGGATGTGATGGTTACTTCCACAGGTTTTGCCTCTGGGAATCCAAAGCACTATCAAAAATATCAAGCTAGACTAAAAACTCTACAACGTAGGCTAGCGAGAAAAAAGAAAGGTTCAAACAACAGAGATAAAGCCAGGTTAAAAGTAGCAAAGCTACACGCTAAAATAGCTGACTGCCGTAAAGACTTTTTACACAAATTAACAACTCAGTTAGTACGTGAAAACCAAGCTATCTATACTGAGACGTTAGCAGTAAAAAACATGATGGCTAACTATAAGTTAGCTAAAGTCATTGCTGATTGTGGTTGGGGTGAGGCATTGCGCCAACTGGAGTATAAGTGCAAATGGCACAACAGGACAATAGGAGCAATCGACAGGTGGTTTCCCTCATCTAAACGTTGTAATTCCTGTGGTCATGTCTTAGACAAGCTACCTCTAGATATTAGAGAGTGGACTTGTCCAAGCTGTAACTCTATAAATCTTAGAGATCAAAATGCGGCTTTAAATATTTTAGCCGTCGGGCGGGCGGTTTTTGCTTGTGGATCAAGCGCTGGCGGGGATCGGTCTTTGACGGATCTAGCTATCTTGGGATGAATCAAGAATACCCTCGCCTTTAGGCAGAGGAGTCGTCAATCTTAATATACGCTTGATTTGTTTCAGCTTTTGGCTTTTAGCTTTTAGCTCTCAGCTTCTTTAAACTTCCGACCATAACTTATAGCCATCTGTTTAATGCCTAAGATAGACTATTTACGCATCAGTCTAATTGATAAATGTAATTTTCGTTGCCAATATTGTATGC
>CBDUCX010000010.1:0-36207 GCA_965365755.1 uncultured Pleurocapsa sp. | reverse complement strand
CTAGAACATTTCCTGGTGGTTTGTATTGGCAAACGAAATAATCCCTACCATTGCTACTAGCCAAAGCACAACCTACTTCAGTGGTATTTTTCCATACCATCTGGGTATAGTGACCAACTTCACCGCCAGTAGTAACGTCAGGATATATACCAGGAGTAAAAAACTTTTTCTCAGAACCCCAGTCATCAACCATTTCGGTCACTGAATAACCCCCCGAACTACCCGCCCAAATGTTTTCACCTACTCCTGAGACATCAGAGTGTTGAAATGTATTAGTAGCAGCTAGTTGATTAGCCCATTGCTGTGCAGAATTGGCAAGATTACTAGACCATTGCAACCCAGAAACTCCGACTTGATCACGATAGCGATTGTGAGCGGCTAAAGCTTTTTGAGCTATGTTGGACTTATTATCTCCTTGGTTAGGAGTGTTTCCACCATTGTCTTCCCAATTGTCATTGAGATCGAGTCTCTCAGCATCTTGAGCTTGAGCCAAGCTAACTGCAAAGCTACATAATAAAGCCGTAGTCGCCAATAAACTTAAAATAGATTTTTTATTAAACATAATTTATTCAACCTTTTGCCAGGTTTACAGTGATTAGCAATATAAGCAATTTTGTCATCGTAATTAGCAACAGCCATAAAAAAGCAACATTATTGTATCTTAATCGTATTCAACTGACTTTAATCAGCCTATAAACCAGAAATTGCGTCATAATTTGCTTATAAGTCATACTTAGGTGCTAGGAAAGAAAACAATTTTGCCCAAAGTTCCAGCTAAACCAATAATGGCAGCAAAAACAATTCCAATTAAGGCCCAGATCTGTTTGTTTTGGGAACCTTTGATTTCAGAAATTTCCTTCTCCATATTGTCAACCTTGGTAATAAGTTGAGCTTGACCTACTTTTAACTGATTTACGTCTTCTGATAGCTTGTCAAATTTACTATCGAGCTTGTTAAACTTCTCATCAAATTTACTATCGAGCTTGTTGAACTTCTCATCAAATTTGCTATCGAGCTTGTTGAACTTCTCATCAAATTTGCTATCGAGCTTGTTTAATATTTCTGCTAGGTCAGTTTGAATTACTGGGTTATCCATTAGTAAATTTGAAAGTGCGTTTTTCATTATTGCCATCCCTGACAACGGAGGGAATGCTTTAATTTTAAAAGAGGCGAAGAGGTTAAATAGATTTACCGTTAAAATGTAAGATAAGTATTAAGAAATATGAAGTAATTTTTATGGCGAATGAACTCCGTTCACGCTACGCGAACGCTTCTAGAAGCAAGCAAAAGTCTCGCGTGGTAGTCGTTGGTGCAGGTATTGGTGGTTTAACGGCGGGAGCATTGCTAGCAAAACGCGGTTATCAGGTTACAATCTTTGATCAGGCAATTGTTCCTGGAGGATGTGCTTCCACTTTTAAACGCCGTGGTTTCACTTTTGATGTGGGGGCAACTCAGGTGGCAGGATTAGAACCTGGAGGAATACATCATCGGATTTTTGCCGAATTAGAAATTGAGCCACCAACAGCTACTTATTGCGATCCTGCCTGTGCTGTTTTTTTACCAGGAGAAACTGAACCAATTAATGTCTGGCGAGATCAGGAGAAGTGGCAGGAAGAGAGACAAAGACAGTTTCCTGGAAGCGAACCATTTTGGAATTTACTAAATAGACTGTTTGAAGCGAGTTGGCGTTTCCAAGGTCGAGATCCTGTATTACCTCCCCGCAACATTTGGGATCTCTGGCAGTTAGTTTCAGCGGTGCGAGTCGATACTTTAATTACTGTGCCCTATACTCTCATGACTGTTGCCGATGCTCTTAAGCTGTATGGCTTAGACAAAGACCACAGGCTAAAAACCTTTCTCGATCTGCAATTAAAACTCTATTCTCAGGTAGGCACAGAGGAGACTGCCCTATTATATGCAGCTACAGCCCTAGCAGTTTCTCAAGCCCCCCAAGGACTATTTCATCTGGAAGGAAGTATGCAGGTATTAAGCGATCGCCTGGTCGCAGGATTAACTAAGTATGGTGGTAAACTATTGATGCGCCATACTGTGGAACAAATTCATAGTTCATCGGGGAAGGTTACAGGGGTCACTGTGCGTAACCAGAAAACAGGTGAAACCTGGACAGAAGAAGCAGATCACGTCGTAGCCAATGTCACGGCTCAAAATTTAGTTAAACTGACGAATGATAAATCCCTCCACAACTATCAACGTCGAGTAGAAAAATTGCCTCAACCATCAGGGGCGTTTGTAGTTTACCTGGGAGTCAAAAGAGAAGCAATTCCCTTAAACTGTTCTCCCCATCTTCAATTCCTTTATAACCAAGATGAAGTGATTGGCGAAAACAATTCCTTGTTTGTTTCCGTGAGCAAACCAGAAGATGGACGGGCACCCCAAGGACAAGCAACAATTATTGCCTCCTCCTTTACCGATGCTGATCTGTGGTGGCAAGATAATCAGGATTATGGTCAGATTAAACAACAGTATACCGATGAAGCGATCGCTCGTCTAGGGGAATATTTCGATCTTACTCCTGACAATATCATCTACACTGAAGCGGCAACTCCCCGAACCTTTGCCAACTATACCGCCAGGGAAAAAGGCATTGTTGGGGGACTGGGACAGCGCATTTCCACCTTTGGCCCTTTTGGTTTTGCCAATCGTACCCCCGTTAAACATCTCTGGTTGGTGGGAGACTCTACTCATCCAGGAGAAGGGACTGCGGGAGTCAGTTATTCAGCTTTGACGGTTACGAGACAAATTGAGGCAACGAGTAAAGCTATCATAAAAAATTTTTAGCCATAAAAAAAGGACTCGGTACAGCAACACCAAGTCCTAGATTTTTGATGCTATTAATTAAATAAATACTAACTATTAGGTACAGTCTTCACCGCAGTTGCACCATCAACTCCTTTAGCTACTTTTTCTGCTTGAGACAGCACACCTTCAGCATCAGGATTGTATTTTAAAACTACGGTGCTACCTGTTTGGGCAACCCAAAGTCCCACGTTATCAGAAATGCCCGCTTCATCTAGAGCTTGAGCAACGCGCTTCGCTAAACCACTTTCGTCAAACTGACCATCTAGACCAACTTTTTCAGGAGCAATATCATTGTCTGCTGCTGCTTGTGCTACCTCAACTTTACCTGAGCTTTTCGCTTTATCTTCTTCTTTCTTACCAAAAAGTTTACCTAGAAAACCCATAATTCTAATTCCTCTTGATTAATTATCAAAGTACATTATTTGACTGCACTTGCTGGCAGTATAAAATTAGCAGGTAGGTACGCAGTCAAGAACTTATAAAGACTTTAGATTTATTAGTACTAATGTTTTTAGTTCATTTCTCCAAGATGTTTCTGTAAATAGGGAGAAAAAACCTCGTAAATTAGGGTTAGAGGTTGGCGATCATGCCAAAATAAGTAATGACGACCCCAGAATGGTGCTTTTTGTCCAAATGCCAACTCTAGCTCAGGAGAATAACCACAATAAACTCCTCGTATATCTCGATATAACTCGGTGTGTAAGTTTGTTAAACTCCGCCATATAGGTAAGGAACGATTTTGCAGATAATCATTGACATTACTGCCATTCCACCAAGAGGCAGCATAGGCTAACCTTTGACCCGATGCCGTCCGCAACCATACTTGTCTTCTCAATCTAGGTTCAGTAATAGCGGCAATCTCTTCTGGGGCACCATCGTCTTTTTTGCCAATCAGAGACATATCAATTACGTCTACCTCCGTAGGCTCTCCTGTCAACAACCGTAATAGATGAGTTGGAGAACCATCACCTAGTAGTAACATTTGCCAAGTAGGGGATAGCTGTTCATGGGGTAGTCCCTGCTGTATAGTTTCCTTGCCTCCCGACCAAATTGGCTTAAGAGAGTGCCAGCTACCAGGGGTAGTGTAAAGATTGATTGGTTGAATTGCAGTCACGTTTAGTTACAAAACTTTATTATTGTTAATAAAGATCGTAACGCTCTTTGCGGAAAATTTCTCGTTTTGGGCAAAATTTTAGCTCAACCTCGTCCACTTAGAAAACTGTAGTTTTACATCATGATTTAAAATAACCTTACAATCTAACCTGGTATTGAGAAGAGAAGACATAATGCGATCGCAATTCAGGCCTTAACTAATTAACTGATGTTACGCAGCATAAGGAAAAATCGAGACTTTTAATCAACTATCAAAGCAGAACCATAAAACCCTTTCCCCTTTCCCTTTAACCTTTTCCCTGTCTTCACAGATTAATTAGTACGTAACATCAGTAATTAATTTAAAAATCACCGTAATGATCACGCTTAACAAAATCAGAATAAAGCTCAACAAACCGCCAAACAACCACTTGATCCAAGTTACATCAACCTTTATTCCCGCTATATCTTGACCGAGTTTAGATTCTACTTTGACTATTTCTATTCTGATCTCGTTGATTTTCTCGTCTTGCTTGTCAAAGCGGTCGCTTATCAGTTTTTTAATTTCTTCTAGCTCTGATTGTTGTTCAGTGGTCATAATAATCTGATTTTATATCAGTTTCAGGTGATTGATGAGGCAATTTGTACTGGTCAATTTTGAAGATGTCAATAACTCGGACGTTGATGCTGTTCATAAACCAACCTAATTCCCTGAAAGACTAAATTATGGTCAACTATTGTCTCTGGGGTAAAATCGGCAAACTGCTGGTGTAAATATCGAAACAATAGCCGAGCATCTCCCCCTGTAAAAATTACTTGACTATGAGGAAACTGTTCTCGCCAATCAATAATATAATTATGAATACCTGCGATCGCTGTATAAACAATACCACTAGAGATTGCCTGAACCGTATCTAACCCCCAGCGAGTTGGGAGAGTATCAGGAAGTTGTACTTCTGGTAAAGCTGCGGTTTTTTGCTTGAGATTACTAAGTTGCGATCGCAATCCAGGTAAAATTGCCCCCCCGACAAATTGTCCTTGTTCGTCCACTCCTGTAAAGGTCAAAGCTGTACCCCCATCAATTACTAAACAGGCTTGATGGTAAGTTGCGATCGCTCCCCAAATTGCCAAAGCGCGATCGACTCCCATTGTGGGATAAAGATTAGCTAATTCGATATCTTTTAAACTGATTAAGTTTAATTGACGATATTCTTGCCAAAGATCTGTTTGATGAGATACCACCGAAGCCATGTAAACGGGAAGGTTAGTTAGACCTTGGTGAATTAAATCGCCATGTAAAAAAAGCTGCGGTAGTTGGTATGGTTTAACCCTATTTACTAAATGGGGAGTATCCCAAGTTTCGATTAGAGTATATTGTCTAAAGTTTGCCCAGTGCAGCCTAGAATTACCAACAGCTAATGCTAACCAATTGCATTCTTCACTATGCACTTCAAGTATTTCCTCTAGATCGATAGATCAAATAAAAAAAGAAGGATAAATCAGAAACATTGTTCGTTCATCATCCTTCTCAATTTTATCTGGTGCTTTATCTGGTGCTTTTTAGACCTCGTAAGGTGCTTTTCCAGAAAACTTAATCGTAGCTGGTTGAGGATTCTGACCAATTCTGCGGTCTTTTTTGCCGTTATAGTCACGACCCTCGTTTACCTTCTCAGGGAATACGCCATCTGCGGGATGGAGATATTCCTTTTCTCCACTAGGGAAGACACGATAGATTTTGTAATCTTGAATTTTGGGCTTAAACTTAGTCCGCAATTGTGCGCCTAATGCTAGACACTGTTCTTTGCGTGCTAAATAGAGTAAGTTTTCCCCCTCGTTCATAATCGCTGCGCCGCCTGTGGGCATTTCAAATACCTGTTCTTTGCTACTTGTCCAGGTAATAGCGTATTTTTCTTCAACTTCTGCTTTGGTTAGTAAGCCCCCTGTGCTGCCACCAAACTGGGGCATTTTTCCAGAAAGCTCGATTTGTTCTGCCATGTTAATCAAAATCCTGAATTAAAGGTATTTACGGCATCCTATCATTCGCTTTGTAGCAATATTATGACTGTGTCAAAAACTGTAACAGTTTTTAGTTCTTTTGCTTTTTGTTACTTTTTTTCTGCTTGGCTGTATATTTAGCGGCTCTAGATGTTGATGCCTGGGATTTATTTTTGGTTGCCTTGATGGGGATTGTGAAATGAAAGATACTACCCTTGTCTTTTCCTGGAGACTCTGCCCAAATTTCGCCTCCCCAATTTTTGACTACCTGTCGGCAAATAGCCAAACCCAAGCCTGTGCCTCCCGCACTACGTCTTAAAGCCCCTTCTTCTTGATAAAAACGATCAAAGACAGTTTCTAAGCTGCCAGTTTCGATGCCTCTCCCCGTATCAGAAACCGTTACCTCCAGAATTTTGCCCCCATTAGTTTTTACAGCGATCGCAATTTCGCCATCAGCCTGAGTAAATTTGCAGGCGTTATCTAAAAGTTTGGCCAATACCTCTACCAACCATTCCCCGTCAATCTGAACTAAAGGCAAATCTTCGGGAGTAGTTAAATTGTGGATTTGAGGCATTGATTCCCCACGATTACGTGCCTTAACGTTACTGATCGCTAGATCAATACACTCTGTGAGGGATAGAGTTTCGATGTTCCATTCCACCCCCCCGCCTTCTAAACGAGAGAGAGTTAGGAAGTCTTGGACTAAATTACGCATCCTTTCCGCATCACCGAGGGCGGTATCTAGCATGACTTGACTCAATTCCGATGCCATATCTGGTTCGCTGGCCAAGCTTTCTAGACATACCTGAATAGTAGAAAGAGGAGTACGGAGTTCGTGACCCACAATCGCTACGAGGTTAGAACGAGTACGGTCTAAAGCTTCTAGCTGTTCATTGAGATCTTCTAAATCAGCATAGGCTTGTGCCTGGATTAAAGCTACTCCTACTTGAGTGGCGATCGCATCTACTAAAGCAATATCATCAGGTTTCCAAGCGATCGGCTCGGTTTCACAATGATGTAATTCCACCACCCCCAGAAGCCGACTATGGTAAAAGATGGGCACCAAGAGGCAGGAATAAATAGAGTAGTTTTGAATTAAATTTTGGAAAAATTCCCCTGTGCCTTTCTCCCACGCCAGCTTAGTCAAACGTTCGTCTGATAAAGTATTGTCCACGCTGATCGTTTCCTTCTTGGCGATCGCTTCTTCAAACAAAGGATTATTCTCTAACTGCCATTTCTGACCTCGAACAGATTTGATTCCAGGAGCAGTATACTCACGGTCTACCATAGCTACAGTATCGTTTTCCTGACAGCGATAAATAACACAGCGACAGACACCGACTCCCTCTCCTAATTTCTGGACGGCTACCTGCAATATCTGTTTCGTATTTAGAGAACGTCTAACCGCATCAGTTACTGAATTTAATAATTGTTCCTTTTGTTGTTTGATTGCTAAAGATTTGTTAGCTTTTAATAATTTATATTGCCCAGCTTGAAGATAAGTAACCAATCTTTGGACAAAAGGATCGGGATTGGTTAGGGGAGACTCAATTGGGGGGGCAATCTTGCTGGTATTTTGAGGGTCAGCTAAGTACAGATTACGAGCTTGGTTAATTTTGCTAGCTAGTTCTGGACGATAAACTAGAATACGGTCTAGCATAATCTGAGCGGCCTTAAGAGTAACAGCCCGATCAAACGTCCAGATCCCTTCAAAACGACGATTTGTATCGATGACCGCGCCATATTTATTCTCTGGAGGAGGAACGTTCCGTTCACGACAAATCAAACAGCTAGCGTAATGCTGTCCGATAATCACTAAATGCCATTCCTGAGCTAGGGCATCATCAGGTTTAAAGGCAATAGTTTCATAATCGATAGAACCGTTACTAAATTCAGTTTCTGGCGCAGCTAAAACGTATACTTGAGCAGATTTCCTGGCAATACGCTTGTAGCGATGAGACTCTTGACGATAGAAACGCTCTCTTTGAAAACTAGCAATTACCAGAGGCGTATCAGAATCATTTAGTACCAAATCTTCCATAGCGTGAGACAAGGCTGTCAGAGAAGATTTAAAGTACATTTGTGGTCGCCAATCCTGGCAATTAGCTAGCAATTGTTGAACCACAGATTTAGAAATGCTCATCTATTAAAGTCTTTTATTAAAAAATATCCCCAGAGGGATCATGGTAACTCCACTAACTATGAAAGGCGAAGCCCCTAAATTTTCCAAGTGCCATCTATCAATATCCTACAAAAAACTGGTGACATTGCTACGATCAATAATCATAATTCGCAACAATTAGGATAATTTGGCAAAAGCTAAAATAGCATCTAGACTTGATGCTTGCTGGTAAATATCGCTCTAAAAACTCTGCAAATTAAGTATGTCTGATCGTTTGCGACCAACCTTGACAGGAATCACAACTACCTTATTCTTCGCCCTTGGCTTTGCCGCTACGGACTGGGCGATCGCTTCTTCGGCCAAGGCTTTAGAAGTGCAAATTCTGCCTCAAGCGCCTCAATTGGGAGATACGATTTCGGTGATCGTTACTACCGATAATCCCAATACTCCCCCTAGTGTCACCGTTAATCAGAAAAATTACCCTCTATTCAAAAGCCAGGAGAAATACCGTGCTTTTGTTCCCACATCTCCCCTAAATTCTCCTGGAAAGATCACAGTGAAGGTTCAAGGGGACAACAAAACTAGCAATATTGGTGTTTGGTTAAAAAATCGGACTTTTCCCACACAACGAATTTGGCTTAGTGGCAAAGCTTCTCGTCCTGCAACACAATTAGAACTTGATCGCGTATCAGCGTTCAAAAAGCTAGTTACCCCGCAAAAATTCTGGCAAGGGTCTTTTGTGCGACCCAATGCTAATCGAGTTTCCACTGGTTTTGGCATACGCCGTTACTACAATAATGTATTTGCTCAAGACTACTACCATAAAGGAGTTGACTATGCTGGTGGCTATGGCTCTCCTGTAGTTGCTCCCGCAGCAGGTCAAGTTCGTTTAGTGGGTCGAGAAGATGCGGGGTTTCATGTTCACGGCAATGTGGTAGGCATCGATCACGGACAGGGAGTCTTGAGCATCTTTATGCACTTACAAGATATCGAGGTTACGGAAGGAACCATGGTTAAGGCGGGACAAAGAATAGGTACTATTGGCTCTACGGGGGCTTCTACGGGGCCTCATCTTCATTGGGGCTTATATGTCAACGAGGTGGCAGTAGATCCCGTTCCCTGGCGATTTGAAGCCATAGATTGACGAGGGAGCGAAATTTACTATGGTAAAAAGATTTATCTTTCCGATTCTAGAGAATAGAGATTAAGATAGTGCGAAGGATTAGCTCAATTTGAATTTATTTATCACTATCTGATTTTAACTATGGGAATTAATTCAATCGTGGATCAAGCTCTAAAGGATGGCTACCTGACTCCTAGTATGGAAGCTGAAGTGGGCAGAATTTGTGATACGGCAGCAGAACTTTCAATAGAAGAATATATGGCATTAGATAAGCTCATGGATTCTTTAGTTACGGGAGAGGTAGTGGCTGTTCCTCGCAAACAGTTTATTAATGTGATGGAAGAGTTGGTCTTGAGTGAAGCAATTGGTCGTGTAGCTGAGATTGAACAAACTAGTGACTCCTCTCTAGATGTGGGAGATATTGCTGCTTACGCCTTAAATCGACTGCCGCCTTTATATGCGACTACAGAGGAAGGGGCAAACTATCAACGTCAAAGAGCAAGGGAGGAATTGCAAAGCATCATTCAGAAACAGGTGACAGAAGCGATCGCTCGTTACTTGGATCGGCCAGAATTTTTCCCTGAAAGACAGGCAATTGGTAACAAAAACGAATCCAATATGGCAAGTCAACTGAGTAATTTGTTGAAGGATTATGCTCCTAACTATGAAAAAGATACTAGCTTATCCTGATTTTTGAGGATTTTCCAGGCGGCGGCAAAGACGGAGAAAATTCTTTAGGAACTTTTGTAATTATTTTTTAGTCGTAAAAAAGATATACAGAAAGTCTATACTGAGGTTAATTAATTACATGAGTCTATCTCTTTCTGCATCCTGGTCGAAAGCCAAGATGAACAATCAAAGCTTAGTGTCCCCTGAAAAACTCTCTAATTACGAGCTTATTGTTTTTTGTCAAGCAGACGCCCAGCCAGATAAGGCAGCTTTTGCTGAATTGTTACGGAGATATCAGTCTCATCTCAATCGCCTTTTCTATCATCTAGCTCCAGACTGGCAAGAAAGAGCAGATTTGTCTCAAGAAGTATGGATTAGAGTTTATCGCAATATTCATCGTCTACAAGAACCCGCAAAATTTCGTGGTTGGCTCAGTCGGATTGCCACCAATCTTTTCTATGATGAATTACGTAAGCGTAAGCGTGTCAGTCCCCCTCTCTCTCTAGATGCACCTCGCTATGTTGATGATGGTGAAATGAGTTGGGAATTGCCCGATGACGCACCGAGTCCTAATGATGATTTGGCGACGCGAGAATTTTATGAGCAGTTGCAAGTGGCAATAGGGAACCTTCCTGAAACTTTTCGTACTACTATTGTACTCAGAGAGATTGAAGGACTAGCCTACGAAGAAATTGCCGAAATTACGGGAGTATCTCTGGGAACAGTTAAATCACGAATTGCCAGAGCTAGACTAAAACTGCAATCAGTGTTGCAAAACTATCTTGATCAAGAGTAAATTAGTAATGAGACAAGTTGAACAACACCAACTTTAATTCAATCAGAATTTAGTTTTCAACTAGCTCTGTCTTAACAGAAACAACTTTGACTTTAAACGACAGAGTTTCTGGTGAATATAGCCCTATCTTAACCAAATTATTGATACTTTTTTGTTAACCAGTGGTGACGCCAGAATGACATCTAAATTTGACAGTTTTGAGCATGATAAATTTGCTAAAAACTCTAGAGAGGAAAAAGAGCTACCAACAGATTGTTTTGAACTACTTAGTGCCTATATTGATGGGGAACTTTCATCAACTGAAAGAAATCAGGTACAGTGTTGGCTAGATCAAGACCCTGAAATAAAAAATCTTTACACCCAGTTACTGGCTTTACAGGGGAATATGCAACTTTCAATTGCGCCGCCTACTAGTAAATCAGTAGCTGAAATTACAACGGGAGTCTTTCAATCAATAGATCGTCGTCGTCAGCGCAGGTTAGTTTTGACGGGAAGTGCGATCGCTGCTACGATTTTGACGACGATAACTGCTTTGATTCCAGGAATTACTCCTTCTGAATTAAGAGTCGCGGAGAGGGAAAACTCTGACGATACAACTTCAGAATCCATAATGCTAGCTGTTGCCGTGAATCAACCAGCAATCAACATTCCTAAAGCGGTCAACGGTTATCAACTTGAACTGCCAAAGTTGATTGAAAAATAATTGCAGGAACTTTAGTCAGCAGTCCCTACACTTTTATTCGTAACTGATCTAATTATCTCCTGCTGATTGAATACAAACTCGCTCAATGGTTTCGCTGGGGGTGGCAATAGTCAGTTTAATAATTGTTCCATCTTCAGTGATGATTGAGGCTAAATGGGGAGTTTGCTCACTATAAATAAAATCGTGACCATTGCTAACAGCGTAGTTATTGGCAATTTCAGTCGATTTGCCAATCAGTTTTTGCCACTCATCCAGACGAGAGTTAAAAGCCGATTTTTCTCTGGTACAAATCAATACTGACTCAGCATTATCTTCTGGGTTATCTAACTCCAAGCTGGCATTGTTTGCTTGGTTTTGTTTTAGATCTGTGGGCAAACTGGAATTAGCTTCGGCAAGACCCTGAGATAAATTAGTAGGGGGCAATTGCAACTCTGGCTCAAACACAATTTCATTGTTATTCTGCACTACAGATGAATAATAGCGATCGCCATCTTTACCCACGAAATAAGTGGTTCTGCCATCACTGGCTTGAAAAACATGACCATTTAAAATAGCCTGAGCTGGAATTAGAATAGTATTGTCTTGATTGAGCTTGGACTGGCGGTGATAATAATAACTTCCGCCTAGCTGACAAATATTAATGTGATAGTTTTCTGTCTCAAAGCTATATACTTCTTGATAAGCAGGGTTAATAGCTTCGCATTCGATAGTTATACGAGCTATCCAACTGTCTAGTTTTAGCTTTTGCCTAACTGTGGCACTAAGATTTGGCTCTAATCTGCTGTCAATTTCTGAAGCAACAACAGTAGATGGTACATGACCCCAAAAAGAGCAACATACAATTAGAAATAGAGCCTTTTGTTTGCACCAATTAATCATGGCAAAGCAGATATTTATAAACAGAGACTTAATATTAGAAAATTCTTAAAAAATCTACGGCACAATCAATATCAATAACTGTATTCAAGGTAGTTCAGTACTACTCAGCCGTACTTTTATCTAATCTAATCCAATATTCAGTCTAAACTCAAAGAGTAAAGAGTTCGGCAACGCTATAATGTGCTGCTGATCGATATTTTATTAATTTATTTTTATTACTATGCTGCGCTTAATACTAATGTTACAAGGTAGGATATGGGAGTACCCATGTTTACAACCTGATTAATGGCATCATTACCGAACTATAGACCAAAAAAGCTCTCCCTTGGCCCACTAGAATCTGAAATATTGGGTATAGTCTGGAATCTAAAAGTGGCAACGGTTAAAAACGTTCATGATCGTATTTTGCAAGATCCTGATCGAGAGTTAGCATACACATCTGTAACCACTGTGTTGCAACGCTTGACTCAGAAAGGCTGGTTGAAATGTAGCAAAAAAGGCAAAGCTTTTTCCTGGCAAGCTCTAATTTCTCGTGAACAAGCTCAAGCTCTTTATTCGTACGAAAAACTCAACGGTTTTTTGGCAGTAAGTAACCCAGACTTAGTAGCTTCTTTCGCCGATAGCTTAGATACTGCTAGTTTAGAACAAATTGAAGCGATCGCATCTCGTCTTAATCATATTCGTCGCCAAAGAGAGGAGCAAAGCTGATGCACTTGTGGACAATTTTAACCGTTGTCAGCTTGGCTTGGCTGATACGCCACCTATCAATATCCTCTGCTAGTAGAAAATGGTCAGAGCGTTGGCATAAAGCTTTATTTTTATTTTTATTTCCCTGTTTACTGCTGATAACCACAGCCTGCACTGTACTCTACATGGGTTGTCATGGTTCAATGTTGGGAGTGAAGGCGGGATCTTTCGGCTGTATTATTTCAGCTTTCTTGCTCCTATTTTCCTGTGGCTGCTTGCTCAAGTTAGCCTATCAGAGCGATCTCTCTAGGCGTAAGCTAGCGATGTATCCGCAGCAAATAGTAGGTTCTGTAAACGCTAGAATTCTGGAGACAGATTTGCCCTACAGCGCCCAAATTGGTTTTTGGCATACGGAATTAATTATTAGTAGTGGTTTGCTAGCCAGTTTGAGCGAGCCACATTTAGCAGCAGTAATTGCTCATGAACAAGCCCATGTAGACTACCGTGATAACTTTTGGTTTTTTTGGTTGGGTTGGATACGCTCTTTTTCCTTTTGGCTACCTAATACAGAAATCTTATGGCAAGAACTTTTATTATTACGAGAATTAAGAGCAGACAGTAAAGCAGCCGAATCAGTCGATTTCCTCCTGTTAGCCGAATCCCTGTTAACTGTAGCTAAAGCTCCTCTAGAATCTTCTTCCGTTTGGTGTGTCAGCTTGAATGATTCCCAAATTGGCGATCGCTTAAATGAAAGAATAGACTCTTTAATAGCAGAAAATGTATCTGTGCCATCTAATCAATGGCATAACTGGAGTTGGTTATGTCTACTGTTTTTGCCTGTGTTAACAATTCCTTTACATTATTGAACTGTAGGTTTGTAAATTATTGAACCTTAGCTAATAGTAAACTAAATTAGTTTTGAGGAATAAATTCTCCTTCCTCTGCCTTCCCCTGCCTTCCCTACTTTCCCACATCATCTTCTCACTAATTTGATCCACTTACTTAAGTAAGGCATAAATTTCAGTATTAGTTCGCAATACTTAAGTGTAATTCTGGTCTTAGTTTAAACTTTATTTAATAATAATAGTATAAATGCTGTTGTTTTATTGATAAAAGAAAACATAAGCTGTAATTGGTTCTAGAAAAATATTTGTATAAAGTAAATCATCAACTTTTTAATTATAAATAACTCTCTTTACAGGGACTAGATTTAATGACAACTTGTGTTAATGAAAATCTTAAGATAGATAGTCTCTATCTATTCCAGCAGTATCAAAAAAAGTCAACAACTCAGATCAGAAATAAGATAATGGAGTTGAATTTTGGGTTGGTAAAAAAAGAAGCTCATCACTGGGTAAATCAGTGTAACGAAAGCTTTGAGGATTTATTACAGGTCGGTTCTATTGGTTTAATTAGAGCGATTGAGCGTTTTAAAGTCGAGAAAGGTAACGCCTTTAGTTCTTTTGCTACTCCTTATATTAGAGGAGAAATTCAACACTATCTTCGAGATAAAAGCCCTACTTTAAGAATTCCTCGGCGATGGTTAGAATTAAGACAACAATCAATCACTTTTGTACATGATTTTCGCGAAAAGCATTTTCGACAGCCTACTAATTCGGAAATTGCTCAATATTTAAAAGTATCGATTAAAGAATGGCAAGATATCAAATTAGCGTATCAAAATCGTAAACCTTTAAGTTTAGATGTTTCGGTCAATAATGATTTAGACAGTCAGACTAGTCTCTGCGATCTAGTTGCCGATCCTAAATATCGCAGCTTTCATTTAGTTTATGAAGATCGGGTACGTTTACAGCAGGCTTTAGCTGAATTAGAAGACCGAACTAGAAATGTTTTAGAGTTTGTCTTTTTGCACGATTTAACCCAGAAAGAAACGGCAAAAGTGCTTGGTATTAGTGTCGTAACTGTTTCTCGGCAATTAAAGAAAGGAGTAAATTTATTGAAGAAGTCTATGATTCAAGAGAAATCCTAGTTCTTAGAACTCTGGCTGATATGAAAAGCAACTGTTATCTTGGAGTTTGAATTGTTTGGTTACAGATTAAATTAGGTAATCTTAACAAGTCGGTTTCATAAGCTGAGGAAACTTAAGCATGACCCCGACTTTAATCAATACTTGAATTATTATTATGAATAAAGCTGTATTATTGATCTTAACAGGGACGCTGGCTTTACTAACGGAAGGGTGTTCTGTTTTCTCCAATTTCGCTGATTCTCAAAAAGAGCTAGAAGAAAATGCAGTCAAGCCTATTTCTGTGCAGGTTAACACCTCGAAGCGGGCCGATCTGCAAAAAACTGAAACAGAGTTGGCCAACCTCGAAGAAGAAGTTGAACCAGTTCAAGAAATTGTAGGGTTGATTCCAGCAACTAATCCTGATGTCAGGGTGAGAAATATTGTTCGTGGTAGAAATGATCCTTTTTCCCTAGTTACTCTGAAGCCGCGCATTGAAATTAAGCAGGAAAAGGAAGCAAAAGCTAGAAACAGTGGCTTTCCAGGGAATGGTAACCAGGAGAACAGTAACGATGAATCGGATCTAGATTTCCCAGAATCAATTGTCGAGCCAACTTTGGCGCAGGAAGTAGTTATTTCAGGTCTATATGAAGCAAACGGTAGAATCAAGTTAATTGTTCAAGCGCCAGAGGAAAATACAAGTCGTTATGTTGAAGTTGGACAATATTTGTCTAATGGTCAGGTGCTAGTCAAAAGTATTGATAAAGACCATTTTCCAACTCCTCTGATCATCTTAGAGCAATCGGGAATTGAGGTAGCTAAAACAATTGGGGAAACTTTAGCAGATAATGACGATGATGACGAAGAGATTAGTTCTTTACCCACAATAAGTCCTGACGGTAATTGGTTATCAAGTGTCTCTTGGAATTCAAATTAAATTCCAACTGATAGTTAGCCAAGAATAACGAAACTTAATTCAAAGAGACTTAACTACTTCAAGAAGCGATCGCGGAATTTCAACTTCCCTGATCGTTTTTTGTTGGGGCGAAAATCATAAACTCGAATAAGTCGATAAAATGTGTATTGATTAACTTCGTTAGATTGATAGGCGAATATAGTTAATCGGATGAGAATTGTTGATTGGAATTAAGAGATTATGACTAAAAAAGCAGAGTTGTTAGAAGCGATCGCGGGTAAGAATCGTGGTTTGCTAGCCAGCGAAATTGATAATGTCCGAGTTCTTTCTGCAATTCAACAGCTAGAAGATGATAATCCCACTAAAAAACCTCTAGAAGCCAAAAATTTGCTGAATGGTGACTGGCGTTTGCTGTATACCACCAGTAAAGGTATTCTGGGTTTGGATCGCTTCCCTCTATTCAAGCTCGGTCAAATTTATCAGTGCATCCGTGTCTCAGAAGCTAAAGTGTACAACATTGCCGAAATTGTCGGCTTGCCTATGCTAGAAGGATTGGTGAGCGTTGCGGCTACTTTTGAGCCAGTTTCTGAGCGTCGAGTTAACGTCATGTTTGAACGTTCGATTATTGGTTTACAACGTTTTCTGGGCTATCAAACCCCTGCTAAACTAATTCAACAGATTGAGTCGGGTAAAAAATTTCTCCCCATAGACTTCAAGATTGATCGCGGAGAGCAAAAAGGCTGGTTAGATACTACTTATTTAGATGAAGACATGCGAATTGGTCGAGGTAATGAAGGTAATGTCTTTGTTTTAACTAAAGAAACTTCATATGTTTAGTTTTTTTAATAAAATCGAGCAACAAAAACTCAAGGAATTATTCAGCCTACAAATTCAATTAAGGTGAGGATTCGCACCGCTAAACTCAACAAACAGATTTAGCATGATCAGTTTCCCTTGTCATCTCGCAGATCCAATGTATTAATAATTAGTGCAGTTTTTTCCAGGACAATCCTGAACAAATCGATGAGGGAAAAAAAACAAGTTCAGAATTATGATCTCGTTCCTACAACTACTACTGCCCCAGAAGTTTATGATGCAGGGTCAACAGCAACCTATAGAGAACCCACAATTTCTCTCCATCCTTCAGCTTTAGTTGGTGTAATTGAAACTGTCGTCAAAAGAATAATTCCTCACCATAAAAGCCCTTTAGCCTATTTGCGAGATATCGAGGAAGCTTATCAGAATGGTTGGCTGCTATCTACTTCTGAACTCGCAGATTTACTGGGGTTAAGCCCAAAAACCATCACTAATTACGGACAGGAATTTAGCGACGCAGGTTTTCTCTTTGAACGAGCAGGAACTAGAAAAGGGGGAGAATTAGCATGGTCGATTGAGAAAGAAGATAATTCCCTAGATAGCTTATCTTCGCCAATTAAGGGAGTTAAAGCCGCCTTTTCGCAGGATTTCGATCCTTAGACGAAGACAAGCTTAAGCCTTTAAAAATCCAGTTTTTTCAGGAGAAGGAGTCGTCAATTTCCTATTTCACTGCATACCTCATAAAACGAGGTGTCTGGTGCTGTGGCAAATAAAGGAGACATTTCTTGCAAAATTGCTTTGTATGCTTCAGTTTGATTATCTTGCATATCGTCAATTTTTTCCCAAATAATTACGGCAATCCCTTCATCTGTTCCAGGCTTTTGCAGTAGATATGCTCCTTGAAAACCTTTCGTGTAGGTAGAGACAGCTTTTTCGTATAACTTTTGCGCTTCGGCGAATTTACCTGATTTAAATTTACCAATAGCGACGTAGGCATATTTATGTTGGAGGAAATCGAGAAATTCCGACATGAGGTTTAACCTCTAAGTTAGTAGCTTTTATAGATAGTGAGTACCGAGAAATTAAGTTTTCAGACCATCAGTAGCACTATATAACTACAATTAACTCTCTTTATTGGTAATTTATAGGATATTTAAACAGTTTTTTAATCATCTGACGATCAATATTGCTCCATCAAGCTGCATCTTACTGAGCAATAGGGGAGACAGCTTATTCAACGGAACGTCTGATTCGATCAAAGATACCTGACTCTTGCTGGGATTAGGGTTGGTAAGTTTCCAGCGAAAGGTATGCAGAATTTCCCACTCTGCTGTCTGCTGTTGGAGATCGTATTGTTTCACCCCTACTAAATGGGTCGTAAATTCTACTGCTTCCCCTGGTTGCAAACGATAATCTGCGGGGTAATCTTCAAAAACTAGTTCAAACTGACTTAGATTATGGGGGTTTTGGAAGTGGTGCCGTGGTTTGCAGCGATCGCACTTTACTAAATCCCAGTAAAAGGGTAACTTGTCTGCGGGATCGTAACGATATCCTCCCTTGGGTGGATCGTTATAGGGTATTTTTAACTGTTGCCCAGCTTGATCAGTAATGCCATAAGGATCTTTTTCCACATAGTTGACCCAATTGAAATGGTCGTACCCTAAGCTGGAAGCGAGCTGATTCAGATCGATGTTTTCCCCTTGACTATTTTTGGGGCTAAATTGAGTAATTATTCGAGAGCCAATAAATCTATGAGTAATATTTTGCTTATAAGTGAAACGCTCTTTCCCCAGAGATTTAAGCTCCTTCGGGGAAAAATTGTCTTGAGAAGCGCAGACACTTGACCTAGTCTTCAATAACGTAGATAGTAAAATGGCAATTACAAAAATATTTAAGTATCTACCCTTATACTTCATTGACCTTTAATATCCGAAATTCAAATTAATACATGAATATTACTATAGAATTATACTTAGAGCATGATACTGAGGCTAAAGTTAGTGGAATCTTGATATAGATAGCTTTATACTTGATATTTTCTTTACAGACACAATAGAAAACGCAGTAAATAATTCAAGGTCAAAGATTTTCTCAAATTAATGAATTTACGTAAAATCGGCAGATTACTCCAGGAAACTTTTCAAGAATGGCAAGAAGATAAAGCATCTCGTATTGCAGCAGCCTTAGCTTATTACACCGTTTTTTCCATATCACCATTATTGGTAATTGCGATCGCGATCGCTGGAGCATTTTTTGGACAGCAAACCGCTCAGGCGCAGATTACCGCTCAGCTAACGGAATTAGTGGGAGACGATGGAGTAAAGCCAATTTTGTTAGCACTAAATAATATGAGCCAGCCTAAAATGCGTGGCATAGCCTCTTGGATTAGTATTGGAGTTTTAATACTTGGGGCTTCGGGGATTTTTGCCCAACTACAGGATGCTCTGAATACAGTTTGGAAAGTCAAACCCCAACCAGGACAAGGAATTTTGCCCTTTATTCGTAAGCGGATAGCTTCATTTTTGATGGTACTGGCGATCGGCTTTTTATTAATGTTCTCTCTACTGCTGAGTGCTATTGTCTCCGCCATGATTAGATATAGCAACGACTTTCTGCCCAGTTCAGCAATCCCCTGGAAAGAACTTGATTTTTTGTTCTCCTTGGGCTTATTCACCTTTTTATTTTGCCTAATGTTTAAATATGTTCCCGATGTCAAAATTGCCTGGAAAGATGTTGTAGTTGGTTCGGTAATTACCGCCCTGTTATTTTTATTCGGTAAATTTTTGCTGGGAATGTATTTAAATACAGGTAGCCTGGGATCGGCTTATGGTGCTGCTGGCTCGCTAATCGTATTTCTGGCTTGGGTATATTATTCGGCACAAATCGTCTTGTTAGGGGCAGAATTCACTCAGGTTTACGCACGGAGATACGGCTCTAAAATACGTCCCAACAAGCACTCTCAAATTGATTGAGAGAATTAGATCACCTAGCTGATTAATTCTCTAAAGATGACCATTTAAGCTATGATGATTTCTCTAGCAGTCTTAAGATCTGTACTTGAGCATCCGACGATTTATGTCTGTCACCAATCAAAATCAATTTTCTAGCTTTTTACCACGTTTCTATCGTTTAGCTACCGTCAATATTTTATCTAATATGATGGTTCCTCTGGCTGGATTATGTGACACCGCTTTTTTAGGGCATTTACAGGAACTAAAATATTTAGCTGGAGTGATTTTAGCCAGTATTCTCTTTGATTATCTTTATCGCATTCTCAAATTTTTGCGTAACAGCACCAATGCCATGACAGCTCATGCGGTAGGGGAAGAAGATAGAGAAGGAGTTTTGCTAGCAGGATTGCGGAGTGGCTTAATTGCCCTGGCGATCGCTTTACTAATTTTGCTATTGCAATATCCGATTCAAAAGCTAGGTTTCTTCATTTTGTCTGGGGCACAGGAGATTGAAAGTGCGGGCATTGAATACTTTAATGCCAGGATTTGGGGCGCACCTGCGGTATTACTTAACTTTGTGCTGATTGGCTGGTTTTTAGGCAGAGAAAAAAACGGCGTTGTCTTGCTGATTTCGGCGATGGGCAATGGCTCGAATGTCTTGTTAGATTACTTGATGATTTCTCGCTGGGGTTGGTCAAGTATGGGGGCTGGGTTGGCTACTGCCCTGAGTCAATATTTAGCTTTATCCGTCGGCTTAATGGGGATGATTTTAACTATTAACTGGCAAGATCTTAAACAGGCATTACCACAAACTTTAGATCTCCAAGCAATCCAGAGTGCTGTTGTCCTCAAGTTCAATATTCTGGTTCGTTTCCTAGCTTTAATTTCAGCTTATGCTATTTTTACTAATCTCAGTGCTGGCATGGGTACAGAATTGCTGGCAGAGAATGGACTGTTGCTGCAAATTGCTTTGTTAAGTCAATTTACAATTCAGGGAGTTGGCATGACAACTCAAACTCTAATTGGCAACTTTAAAGGCAAAGGAGAACTAACTAGATTCATGCCCCTGATGATCGCGGCAATTATCAATAGCTTACCGATCGCTTTGATGTTCGCCCTGGGGGGCATATTGTTTCCCCAAACATTATTTGGCTTGCTGACTAATCATCGTGAGGTTCATCAAGGAATTACTAACTACACAATCTGGCTCTTGCCTTTGTTGAGCTTTACGGCGATCGCCTTCATGCTAGAAGCTTACTTCATTGGTTTAAAAGCAGGTGCCATATTACGCAACGCCTCACTAATTGCCTTTTTTCTAGTTTTTCTTCCCGTTATTTCTCTAGCTTGGTATCTCAATAACGTTGAACTGCTGTGGTTATCTCTCACCCTCTATATGCTCTCGTTAGTGCTCTATCTTAGTTGGCAAATGTTAAAGATGCAGCATAATTTGACCGAGAAAATCAGTACACCTCTAGAAACTGCATAGGGTTTCTTAAATCTCATAGAGATCGCCTTTTATTACTTTTTTTCTACTCTTGATGAAGAGATATATCGTAATGTCAACAGATTAATAACTTTAACTGCGGTGAGTAAAACAGAATTTAGAATTTTACTTTGATTAATCAATAAATAATATTAAATGAGGTTGCGATCGTGGATTTAACAGAATTAAAAGAGTTCGTCTGTGATTTTGGTCGTGTTTCTCTGGCAGAAATGAAACTATATTTGCAAATCGACCGCGAGACTCTAAACCCTATGCTCGATGGCTTGGTTCAACAGGGTATAGTAAAAAAATCCTACACTGCTCAGGAATGTGAAATCTGTCAAAAGTGCGACCCAGAAGAAGTTGAATTTTATGAATGGGTTGGAAATAGTTAGCTGAATTTAATAATAGCACCCATAGATCCTCAAAGACTTAGACTAAATTGTCTTTAGCAAAAAGCGATCGCCTCCCATGAGAAATATCATATTCAACAATATAAAATACCTCGGATAACTCCGAGGTTATTATTTGAGAGCAACGGTTGCAATTAGCCCATTGGAAAACCAAGTGCTGCGTTACGTATATATTCGGTTACTTTAACACCAGCTTTTCTCGCTTTATTTTTAATTACTTGGGCTTCGGCATCGCTTAAATAAACGCTGAAAGTATTGGTATCAAATTGATATGGCGTAGTGACTTTGGTCTGTGCAGAAGAGATAAGAGACATGGCTAAAAAATATCGAGGTGTTACTTTTTTTATCTAAACTTTTTTCGCGCTATGTCTGGTGTGATGTCGATCGTAATCTATTAATAATTTTCAGTAGCGCAAAAATTATGCTTATAAACTATCTTTCCAATGTATCGCGATTGGGGAAAGCAAATCAAGTGATAAACAGTAACAAGTCTTAAATTGTCATTTTTTGTAACCATGCCCAATAAAATCATTCTGGGAAATTAATTTTTTAATGTTTCTTTAATTAAGGTTGTATTGCTACTTAGGCATAGTCTGAGGCGACCTTATACTGATTGTGCCAATTTTCCACCTGTAATAACACGGAGATATTTACGACTGAGTTGTCTCACTATGAAAATATATGGTGTTTTGGGGGGAATTTTGTGTCAAATGATTTACCGACGCTGATTAACCGTTTGTTTACAGCTGTATTATTGGTAGTGCTATTGTTTGCCTGTCAAAAAATGCCTGAAAACAGGAATGTTGAGGGCACTCAATTTGATCATCAAACTAATTAAGGTAAATTAGTTTTTCCTAAAGTTGCTTGGCTAATCTCATTTAACAATTAATCTAACAGTTAATGTTGGTGTCTTAATTTATATTTGGCTTACTATAAATTAAGTTTTTTTTAGCAGCATTCGTTTCACGTTAGAGTAATGTGAATGAGGGTTGAAGAAGATGAAAGCAGCAAGAAATATTCTAATTATTGGCGGTGGCGTAGTGGGACTGGCGATCGCCATAGAACTGAAACGCCAAGGAGCCAAAGTCTCCGTAGTTAGCAAAGACTTTATGCAAGCAGCATCCCATGCAGCAGCAGGAATGTTAGCACCAATGGCGGAAAAATTAACTTCTCCTCCATTACTGGATTTGTGTCTAAGATCTCGTTGGTTATATCCTGAATGGACGCAAAAGCTGGAAGAATTAACTGGAGTAGAAACAGATTATTTGCCCAGTGGAATCCTGGCTCCTGTGTATGAAAAGCCTGAAGCAATCATCGAGAACGATCAGGCTGTTTGGCTAGATCAAAAAGCTATTCGGCTATACCAACCAGGATTAAGTGAGCGCGTAGTTGGTGGCTGGTGGTATCCTGAAGATGGACAGGTAGATAACCGCTGTTTAATGCGATCGCTCTTGCAAGGGGCTCAAACTCTTGGAGTAGAAATTAAAGAAGGCGTTAGCGTCAAAGCAATCCAACAAAAGCAGGGTAGAGTTAATGGAATCCTGACAGATATTGGACAGTTAGAAGCAGAGCAGTATGTTTTAGCTGCTGGTTCCTGGTCTAGTCAATTAATGCCCTTACCTGTACATCCTGTAAAAGGTCAAATGCTGTCTCTGAGGATGCCCCAAAAGCTACACCAGCCTTTCCCTCTACAGCGTGTTTTATACGGCGATGGTATATATCTAGTTCCCCGACAGGATGGCAGATTAATAGTTGGCGCAACAGTAGAACAAGTAGACTGGACTCCTTTTAATACACCCCAAGGAATCCAAAATTTATTAGCTAAGGCGACGGAACTATATCCCGCAGTAGCAGATTGGCAAATTGAAGAACTCTGGTGGGGTTTTCGTCCAGGTACTCCCGATGAATTACCAATTTTGGGTCGTAGTGCCTATGAAAATTTGTTTCTAGCCACAGGGCATTATCGTAATGGAATTTTGCTCGCACCGATTACTGCTACCTTGATGGCAGACTTAATTCTGGAACAAAAGTCTGATCCCCTATTGGCTGAATTTAGCTACCAACGTTTTGACCATTCAGAAAATATGACCTCTTTAAGCAACCCCAAGTTACCGTTACAGATTAAATCAACTCCTCAAGTGCCTTTACCTGCTGCCTCTACTTCTATATTAGGAGAGCAAGTAACTCTTGAAGATGACCACCAGCTAACCATTGCAGGACGCACTTTTAACTCTCGTCTGATGACAGGTACAGGGAAGTATCCCAGTATGGAGACAATGCAGCAAAGCGTGGCAGCTAGCGGGTGTGAGATAATTACCGTGGCGGTGAGAAGAGTTCAAACCAAAGCCCCAGGACATGAAGGATTGGCCGAGGCGATCGATTGGCATAAAATCTGGATGTTACCCAACACCGCAGGCTGTAAAACTGCCGAAGAAGCGGTTAGGGTAGCTCGTTTGGGCAGGGAAATGGCCAAGCTATTGGGACAGGAAGATAATAATTTTATCAAGCTGGAAGTAATTCCCGATGCGAAATATCTCTTACCCGATCCGATAGGTACTTTACAAGCAGCAGAACAATTGATCAAAGAAGGTTTTGCCGTTCTACCCTACATCAATGCCGATCCTTTGCTAGCAAAACGTCTCGAAGAAGCAGGTTGCGCTACCGTAATGCCTCTGGGTTCTCCCATTGGTTCAGGACAGGGGATTAAGAATGCTGCTAATATTGCCATCATCATTGAAGAGGCAAAAGTTCCCGTAGTTGTCGATGCAGGGATCGGTACTCCCAGCGAAGCAGCTCTAGCGATGGAAATGGGTGCAGATGCCTTGTTGGTTAATAGTGCGATCGCTTTAGCTCACAATCCCGTGGCAATGGGACGAGCAATGGGTTTAGCAGCAGTTGCAGGTAGATTAGCTTATCTGTCAGGTAGAATTCCCATTAAGCAATATGCCTCTGCTAGTTCTCCTCTGACTGGCAGAATTAGTTAGGAGTTAAGGGACTCTGCCGCTATGCTTAAGTTGCATATAGAAACCAATTGAGCGCAATTTCTGAACATCTCCCCCAGAGATATTTCTTGCTTTATTTTGTTAACTTTTATCAACAAAAACTACGAAAAAATTTAATTTTGAGCAAGATTTCTCGATCTTTTTTCGGTTCGCTAGAAGAGTTTGGCGATCGCGTAAATGACAGACAAACCCCAACTGTACTGAAATTTGGTTGAGATGATTGGAACGAAAGTCTTTATCCCCATCAGTTAAGAAGATCCTTTTACCGATGAAGTGTTAGAGAAATTGAAGAAGTAGATATTGTACTCATCGAACTCATCTTGGTTGGTGCAGGGGGACAGTGGGAGCATCAAAGCTAGTACAATATCTCTGGAGTAATTTAAACAAGGATACAGTAAACAGGTGGTCAAAAAATTGAGTAACGAAATCTTGATTAGTATTGCTGTAGTTGTCGTATGTGGATCAGTACTTATCTTTTCTGCTTTCATGGACAATAGCTCTGCACAGCAAGCGATCGCATCAGAGATCCAGCAGCCTAATACTAATTCCCCATTAATCGCTCAAAACAATATTTCATCAGAGGAATCTATGGACTTATCCAATGCTACTACTACAGACTCAGGACTAAAATATGTCGTCATTCAAGAGGGTGATGGGGCATCTCCCCAAGCGGGTCAAAATGTTACGGTTCACTATACAGGAACTTTAGAAGACGGTAGCAAATTTGATAGTTCTCGTGATCGCAATCGCCCTTTTTCCTTTAAAATTGGCGTTGGTCAAGTAATCAAAGGCTGGGATGAAGGAGTTGCCGATATGAAGGTGGGCGAAAGACGCACTCTAATTATCCCCCCAGAATTGGGTTATGGTGCTAGAGGTGCTGGTGGCGTAATTCCTCCTAACGCTACCTTGATTTTTGATGTGGAGTTATTGAAGATTGGTTAATTAGCAAAGGTCATTTCCATAAAATAAAATACTCATAAAAGTAGGGTGGGCAATACTGAGTTGCCAGGAAATCAAGGATTTAATCATATTTTTGCACTAAAGTAATAGCTTTATGCGCAGCGGTATCCGTGATTGGCGCGTCGCCCACCTTACAAGGTAATATTTTTTTTAAATCTCGGCTAAAACCTCTTTTGCCACAGCTAGGGTCTGAGCAATATCCTCATCGGTATGAGCTAGAGAAGTAAAGCCAGCCTCAAATTGAGAAGGTGCGAGATAAATACCTCTTTCCAGCATTCCGCGATGGAAGCGACCAAATTTCTTCATGTCAGAAGTTTTGGCATCATCGTAATTGTGGACTTCTTGACCAGTAAAGAACATACCAAACATGGCACTAATACTGCCTCCAGTAACCTCATGACCTGCTTCTTTGGCTACTGCCAACAAACCTTGGGATAGCTTGCTGGTAATGCGGTCTAACTGTTCGTAAGTACCGGGTTTTCTGAGTAATTCCAGAGTTTTGATCCCCGCAGTCATTGCTAAAGGATTACCAGATAAGGTTCCTGCTTGATACATAGGCCCTGCTGGCGCAACCATAGCCATAATATCGGCACGTCCACCATAAGCACCTACGGGTAAGCCACCGCCGATGACCTTACCTAAAGTAGTTAAATCAGGAGTTACGCCAAATTTTTCTTGTGCGCCACCGTAAGCGATACGGAATCCAGTCATCACCTCATCGAAGACTAACAAAGCGCCATATTCTTGAGTTATTTCCCGTAAGCCTTCGAGGAAACCAGCATCAGGAGTGACAAATCCAGAGTTGCCCACCACAGGCTCTAAGATAACCCCTGCAATTTGCTCAGGATTTTCCGCAAATAGCTTTTTAACTGTTTCCAAGTCATTATAAGGAGCAGTCAAAGTGTTACTAGTAGTAGATTTTGGCACTCCAGGAGAATCTGGCAATCCCAGAGTGGCAACTCCAGAGCCAGCTTTCACCAAAAACATATCGGCGTGACCGTGGTAGCAGCCTTCAAACTTAATAATTTTTTCTCGGCTGGTAAAGGCTCGCATCAAGCGCAGCACAGACATACAGGCTTCTGTCCCTGAATTAACGAAGCGTACCACGTCAATGCTGGGAACAGCATCAATGACCATCTCGGCTAAGACGTTTTCCAGAGCGCAGGGTGCGCCAAAGCTAGTTCCTTTTTCTAAAGCCTCGTGTAGAGCCTGAATTACTACTGGGTTGGCATGACCACAGATAGCGGGACCCCAAGTACCGACATAATCAATATACTGATTGCCATCGACATCCCAAATATAAGCACCTTTAACATGGTCAAACACAATTGGTTGACCACCAACCGATTTAAAAGCTCGTACTGGTGAATTTACGCCACCAGGCATTAATTTCTGTGCAGCGCTAAAAATTTCTTCTGATTTAGCCGTTTTAAAGGAAGTTGTAGAAACCAAATATTGTCTCCTTTAATCAAAGTGAGTGTGTAAGTGTATATCTCTAAGTCTAAAGATATGAGTTTTTGTACAGACGCAAAATGTCAATAATTTTTTATTATCCTACGGATAGTAGTTAGTTAAGTCAGTTATGTTGTAAAAATTTTTAAATGGTTTTTAGCTCTTCGCTCTTCGCCCTTCGCTTCTATCTTTAAATTTAATCCACAGTAGAGGTAAAGAAGCATGTGTGATCACCTTGGGGGCGTATCTCGAAGGTAGTTGAGGTTGCCGTCGGTTAAAATAAAATAAGGTGACAGCATAAAAGTCACCAATGGTAATTTAGTTTTTGGTAACTTTAACCACCCTTGGGATACTTGATTTAAGCTATTTTCACAATATATATATTATCTTAAAATTTATTTAGGAAGATCCTATGACAGCGAGCTTTTGCGAATACAAGCCTGGTTTAGAAGGAGTACCTGCTACAAAATCTAGTATAAGTTTTGTTGACGGTCAAAAAGGAATTTTAGAGTATCGTGGTATTGCGATCGAAGAACTAGCTAAACGAGGTAGCTTTTTAGAGACAGCCTACCTGTTGATCTGGGGTAAATTACCTAGTGAACAACAGCTCAAAGAATTTGAAACAGATATTCTCTTGCATCGCCGTATCAAATATCGTATTCGGGACATGATGAAATGCTGTCCGGAGTCAGGACACCCGATGGATGCTTTACAGACATCAGCAGCAGCATTGGGTTTATTCTATGCACGTCGTGCCTTAGATGATCCTGAATACATTGGAAGAGCAGTAGTGCGGATTCTGGCAAAAATCCCGACGATGGTGGCAGCATTCCATCAAATGAGACGGGGAAATGATGCGATTACCCCTAATGATGACTTAGATTATGCAGCCAACTTTTTGTACATGCTTACCGAAAAAAAACCTCATCCTCTGGAGGCAAAAATCTTTGATGTCTGTTTGACGCTCCACGCCGAGCATACGATTAATGCTTCAACATTTTCGGCAATGGTAACTGCTTCAACTCTCACCGATCCCTACGCGGTGGTTGCTTCGGCTGTAGGTACTTTGGCAGGCCCTCTTCATGGAGGAGCAAATGAAGAAGTATTGCTAATGTTAGAAGAGATAGATTCAGTCAAAAATGTTCAATCTTATGTGGAAAATCTGATTGCCCAAAAGCAAAAAATCATGGGGTTTGGTCACCGCGTTTATAAAGTGAAAGATCCCAGAGCCACGATCCTCCAGGCTCTAGCAGAAGAACTGTTTAGTGAGACAGGAGAAGATCACTATTACGACTTGGCTGTAGAATTAGAAAGAGTGATTGAAGACAAATTAGGACACAAAGGGATTTATCCTAACGTTGATTTTTATTCTGGATTAGTGTACCGAAAACTAGGAATTCCCAGAGATTTATTTACCCCGATTTTTGCGATCGCTCGTGTGGCTGGCTGGTTAGCACATTGGAAAGAACAATTAGCCGTAAATCGGATTTTCCGTCCCACGCAAATTTATACAGGAGAACACCATCTTCCCTATATTCCTATGACAGAAAGATAGTATAAGGAGTTAGTAGTTAGTAATTCGGAGTTAGAGGTAAACTTCTGACTTCTGACTTCTGACTTCGTGAAGTAGTTGGTTTGAGTAGAAAAAGTTGTTAATATTTGTATCATGGCAACTTCTAGACTACGTAAATTAGGCAACTACCTTCGTCCCCACTGGCGAATGGTCTTTTTTGGTACAATCGCTCTCTTGATTGTTAACGCACTAGGGGTTTATATTCCCCTCTTAATTCGTGACAGCATTGATCAGCTACAGGGAGAATTTAGTTTTGCTCAGTTATCTCGCTCTGTAATCTGGCTCTTGCTCTTGGCAGCAATTATGTGGTGCTTTCGCATGTTTTCCCGTACCTCAATTTTTGGTGTGGGCAGGCAGGTAGAATTTGGTTTAAAACAAAAAATTTTCCAACATTTGTTGACCATAGAGCCAGGATATTTCTCTACTAACACATCGGGAGATTTAATTAATCGTGCCACAAGCGATGTCGATAATATTCGTCGTCTAGTGGGTTTTGCGGTGTTGAGTTCGATCAACATTATCTTTGTCTATGCTTTTACCCTCCCTGCGATGCTGAAGATTAATGTACGGCTTACCCTGTTGGCGATCGCTGTATATCCAGTAATGTTAATAACGGTCAGGTTGTTTAGTGCCAAACTACGTCGTTATCAAGCAGAAATTCAAGTAAAACTCTCTGAATTGAGTGAGCTAATCCAAGAAGATATGAGTGGCATGGCGCTAATTCGGATTTATGCCCAGGAAAACCAGGAAAGAGCAGCATTTAGACAAAAAAACCAGCAATTGTTAGATGCAAATCTTAAGCTAGCCCGCACCAGAAATTTACTGTTTCCCATCATCGAAGGAATTTCTTACATTAGTTTGTTGGTTCTTTTATGGCAAGGTACAGGAGCGATCGCTAGCGATATAATTACTGTTGGTGATTTTATTGCTTTGGTTTTATTTGTGGAAAGATTAGTTTTCCCTACTGCCTTACTAGGCTTTACCATCACTACCTATCAGCAGGGAGAAGTCAGTATTGATCGGGTGGAATCAATTACTCAAGCTGAAGCTAAAATCAAAAATAATTCTCAGGCGATCGCTTTACCTTTGTCCGATATCAAGGGAGAAATTACAGCCCGCAATCTTACCTATACCTATCCAGATGCCCGTACTCCTGCACTATATGACCTCAACTTTACGGTGAAACCTGGGGAAAGTGTGGCTATTGTCGGTTCAATTGGTTCGGGGAAATCTACCCTAGCGAATGCCATTCCTCGCCTGTTGAATGTAGCAAAGGGAGAACTATTTATTGATGATTGCGATATTACCAATTTAGATCTCGCTACCCTAAGAAAAGCGATCGCTTATGTTCCCCAAGACAGTTTTTTATTTAGTACGACAATCAAGAACAACATTCGTTATGGTGAGCCACTAGCGGAAACCGACGAAGTAATCCAAGCAGCGAAACAAGCGCAAATTCATCCCGAAATCTTGACTTTTCCCCAGGAATACGAAACTTTAGTCGGAGAACGAGGAATTACTCTTTCTGGCGGACAGAGACAACGGACTTCTCTCGCTAGAGCTTTATTAGCCGAAGCTAAAGTACTGATCTTAGATGATGCTCTTTCCAGCGTCGATAACGAAACTGCCATGCGCATCTTAGCTAGTTTGTCCCCCGCTAAAGCCAAAAAAACCGTTATTTTTATTTCTCATCAACTATCCGCCGCCGCCAGTTGCGATCGCATTTTAGTCATGGATCAGGGAAAAATTGTGCAAAATGGTACTCATGAGACTCTGGTACAGGAAACGGGATTATATCAGTCTTTATGGCAACAACATCAGTTAGAGGAAGTATTAAGTTAAGGATGTTGGTGGTTTGAGTAATGAGTAATGAGTGACGGATGATTCTCTATGATTGAGCCAATTTCCTTATTAGCTACTTGGGGGCTGACTACTACAGCTAAGTTTGTCTATAGTTCTGTATTAGAAGAGTTGAATAAGGACAGTACCAAAAAGTGGGTCAAAGATCTTCTTGAGGATTGGTTCAAGGATGTAGCTAAAGAAAAGCTGTCTGGGGTTTCGGGTTCGGTTTGGGAGAAAGCAACGAAATATTTAAGCCGAGATTCGTTAGATATTGCAGCGGAGACAGCAATTACAGCATTTTTAGTTTTAATTAATAAACACCTGGCGGAAGATTTGGGGTTATCAGAGGAGAAACGAGAGCGATTCCAGAAACCTTTAAATAGTTTTCTTAAAGATGAAGCAGTACGACAAATATTAGGTAGTCCATTTCAGCAAAAATGCGATCGCCTGGATATTAAAGCACTCAAGGAAATCTGGGATGATAAAGGGTTGCGAGATTTACCTGATGACTTTAACTGGGACAAGTTAGGCAAGGATTATCGAGAAATAGTCAAGAAAGTATTTAATGAGTCGGCAGAACTTAAACCCCTGTTGGATTTCCAGAGGGCGGAGAAAGATAGTCAGAATTTACAGAACATTGCGGGAGTTAATCCTGAATTTGACTTAGATAAATATCGAGAAACTATCCTAGAAAAATATGGCAACCTCAAGCTGGAAAGCCTAGATAGTAGTGGCTACATTTACGACAAGGAATTAAAAATCTATCAGGTATTTATTCCCCAAAAAGTCAAAGAATGTCAGGAATATTTGCCCCAGGTATATGAGTTACCCAAAGAATTACAGCGAAAGCTTAAGGAACAGGGAGAAATCAAACCAGAAATTAATCCCGAAGAGTTAGAACGCTATAAAAAAGCCTATAGCAACCAGCAAATTAGATCAGTTCTGGAAGTGATTGCCGATGATCAGTACAAATATCTGGTAATCCTGGGAGATCCTGGTTCGGGAAAATCCACCCTATTGCAATACTTGGCGGTGGAATGGGCAAAACTACCCTCCAGGGAATCACCTTCTTATCCCCTGACTATCTTAATTGAGTTGCAAAAATACATCCAAGACTTTAGGGAAAAACGGTGTAACAATTTTCTGGAATATATCCATCAGGGTAGTACTTGGATCTGCCATCTCAATCAAAACGAATTAGACGAATACTTAAGACACCAACCAGCAACCATTCTCTTTGATGGCTTAGATGAAGTCTTCGATCCTATTCTACGTGCCAACATCATTGCTCAAATCCATAGCTTTACTCAAAAACCCTATCCCCAACTTAAAGTAATTGTCACCTCCCGCATTATTGGCTATAAACCCAAGCAGCTAAAAGATGCCGAGTTCCATCATTTCATGTTGCAGGATCTTGAACCTGATCAAATTGAGGATTTTCTCGAAAGATGGCATGACTTAACCTATAACGCAGCCACCGAAAACCAGAAAAAACAAGACCGCCAAAAACGCATCACTAAAGCAGTTAAAGACTCCCCCGCCATCCAACAGTTAGCAGGAAATCCTTTGTTGTTAACCATGATGGCAATTCTCAATCGTAATCAAGACTTACCCAGAGACAGAGCAAAACTTTATGAACGCTCATCGGAACTTTTACTTTATCAATGGGATGTGGAAGCCAAACTACTGGAAGATCCCGAACTCAAAGCAATAGATATCGACTACAGCGATAAACAAGCCATGTTGCGCGAGGTGGCAAACTTTATGCAAGCCACAGACAAAGGATTAGCAGGTAATTTAATCAGTCACCAGGATCTAAAACAGATCTTAATTGACTATCTCCAAACCATTGATGTTAATCCTGCCCGCAAAGTAGCCAGGTTAATGATTGAACAATTGCGGGCACGTAATTTTATCCTCTGTGATGTTGGTGGAGACTATTACGCTTTTGTCCATCGTACCTTCCTCGAATACTTTTGCGCTTGGTCGTATATTTATCAGTTAGAAGCCCAAGCCCTATCCGTCGAACAGATTAAAACCGAAGTGTTTGGCAACCATTGGCAGGATGAATCATGGCACGAAGTTTTACGGCTAATTGCAGGGATGATATTAGATCCCCTTAAGGTGGGAGAAATTATTGAATATTTAATGGATCAAGATGGGGAGACGGCTAATTTTAATAATTTATTCTTGGCAGCAGATTGTTTATCAGAACTTAGAAACAGAAAGTCAATTACGACCATCGCCGATAGACTCTTAGACAAACTGAAACAATTCGCCCAACAAGTTTACGAATTTATTGAACAAAGTGATAAGAGAGATCTTAATGAAAAACTATCAGCAAAAGTAATAAATGCGATCGCCAATAATTGGAAAAGTAATCCTAACACCTTACCTTGGCTTAAAACTTGTCTTAAATTTAATTCTAATTCTTATGTTCCAGAATCGGCAGTCTCAGTAATAGCCAAAGGCTGGAAAGACTACCCCGATACTTTACCCTGGCTTCAACAATGCGCCCAATCTGATGATCATTACAATGTCAGAAGAACTGCTGTCCAGGAATTAATCAAGGGTTGGAAGAAACACCCCAATACTCTCCCCATCATTCAACAACGGGCTCAATCTGATGATTTTTACGATGTCAGAATCACTGCTGTCCAGGAATTAACCCAGGGCTGGAAAGAGCACCACGATACTCTCCCCATCATTCAACAACGGGCTCAATCTGATGATGATTACGATGTCAGAAGCACTGCTGTCCAGGAATTAATCAAAGGTTGGAAGGAACACCCCGATACTCTCCCCATCATTCAACAACGCGCCCAATCTGATGATGATAGCGATGTCAGAAGCACTGCTATCCAGGAATTAGCCAAGGGCTGGAAAGAGCACCCCGATACCCTCTCCATCATTCAACAACGGGCTCAATCTGATGATAATGAATATGTCAGAAGCACTGCTGTCCAGGAATTAGCCCAAGGTTGGAAAGAACACCTCGATACTCTCCCCATCATTCAACAACGCGCCAAATCTGATGATAATGAATATGTCAGAAGTACTGCTGTCCAGGAATTAGCCAAGGGTTGGAAGGAACACCCCGATACCCTCTCCATCATTCAACAACAGGCTCAATCTGATGATAATGAATATGTCAGAAGCACTGCCGTTCAGGAATTAGCCCAAGGTTGGAAGGAACACCCCGATACCCTCTCCATCATTCAACAATACGCTCAATCTGATGATAATGAATATGTCAGAATCACTGCCGTTCAAGAATTAGCCCAAGGTTGGAAGGAGCACCCTGATACTCTCCCCATCATTCAACAACGTGCCCAATCTGATGATAATTACCGTGTCAGACTCACTGCTGTCCAGGAGTTAGCCAAAGGTTGGAAGGAACACCCCGATACCCTCCCCATCATTCAACAACGTGCCCAATCTGATGATGATAACGATGTCAGAATCACTGCTGTCCAGGAGTTAGCCAAAGGTTGGAAGGAACACCCCGATACCTTTAGGTTATTGGTTAATTGTGCAGTAAATGATCCTTTTGTTCGTGGCGAAGGAGAATTTGCTAAATATAAAACTAACCCTCGTCAAACAGCCTTACAAGAAATTGTTAAACATTTCCCTAATCATCCACAGACCAAAGATTTATTAATCGACAGAATAAATAACGATCCTGATGAACAGGTTAGAGAATTCGCACAACAAGCATTGGATGACTTATAATTATTTTCAATCAAATCTTTAAACCGTTGATCATCTCGGATCGCATCAAAATCACTATCAGTTTTGACATGCTCTCGAAGTTCAGGATTTAGACTAAAAGCCTGTTTCAAGTTTTTAAGTGCAGCATCAATATCATTTTGTAAAGCATAACTAGCGGCTTTACTGTACCAAGCTTGATATAGATCAGGATTGATTTCGATTGCCTTGTCATAGTCGGCGATCGCTTTTTCATATTTGCCTAAATTACCTAAAGCAGCGCCACGATTATTCCAAGCCCAATAATAATTAGGATTGATTTCGATTGCCTTTTCATAGGAGGCGATCGCTGCTTCAGATCTGCCTAAATCATCTAAAGCATTACCACGGTTATTCCAAGCAGCATCATCATCAGGATTAATTTCGATTGCCTGGTCATAGGAGGCGATCGCTTTTTCATATTTGCCTAAATTACCTAAAGCAGCGCCACGATTATACCAAGCTTCATCATAATCAGGATTAATTTCGATTGCCTTTTCATAGGAGGCGATCGCTTTTTCATATTTGCCTAAATTACCTAAAGCAATACCACGGTTATACCAAGCTTGATATAGATCAGCATTGATTTCGATTGCCTGGTCATAGGAGACGATCTCTTTTTCATATTTGCCTAAATTACCTAAAGCAATACCACGGTTATTCCAAGCAGCATCATAATCAGGATTAATTTCGATTGCCTTGTCAAAGGAGGCGATCGCTTTTTCAGATCTGCCTAAATTACCTAAAGCAACGCCACGGTTATTCCAAGCAGCATCATAATCAGGATTAATTTCGATTGCCTTTTCATAGGAGGCGATCGCTTTTTCATATTTGCCTAAATTACCTAAAGCAACGCCACGATTATACCAAGCATAATCATAATCAGGATTAATTTCGATTGCCTTTTCATAGGAGGCGATCTCTTTTTCATATTTGCCTAAATTACCTAAAGCAACGCCACGGTTATTCCAAGCATAATCATCATCAGGATTGATTTCGATTGCCTTATCATAGGAGGCGATCGCTTTTTCATCAAGTTCACGATAGTAAGAAGAATTTCCCAGGTAATAATAAACTACCTCTGTTCTCAGAGAAGCTATCGGTATATTTGTTTGCTGAGATACTGCCAATGCTCGTTCATAGTATGTTGCAGCTTGTTTCCAATCATCATCTAAATAACGATACATGCCCAAGGTAAACAGACTTAAATATGTCATTTCTTGGGAAAGATTGGTTTGTAAGTTAAAACTGGTTAACTCTGAAAGTTGAGCAGGTTGTGTTTTACCTTGAACTGATTCCCCTAACTCAAAATAATCAGTAGTTTCTTTGAGAATCTCGAAATTAACGCTAATGGGAACAGTTTCCTCCATTACTTGATAATCTCCCCAAATAACGATCGCGGCTTTTTTCTGTTTACCTGCTGTTTTTGCTGCCTTGATACTCCCCAGTGACTTATCTATTCTCTCAACCTTGACAGCATCACCATATTGTTCCATCTCTCGTTCTAAATTCCTGAAAATCTCTTGAGTGACCCTGTGATCTTCAGAATCAGAACTTTCAAAATTGGCAACTAAAATCTTAAAATCTTTTGGCGGTAAGCTTGCCTGATATTGATAATACTTAAATCCACCCCAGACTAAGACAGGAATTAGCAATAAACCCAAACTAGCTATCCAGCGTACTCTTTTCCTGTGCTTTTCTTTATTTCCCTGAGATGCCACAGGTTTATTTGAACCTGGAGTAATAATTACCGACTCTACTGGATTCCCATCATTTATTTCTGGTTTCCAGACAAAAGCATAATAGAAACAAGACAGAAATAAACCAGCAACTCCCACTCCCAGTAAAACCAGCGTAAACAATCCTAAATTGCCATCAGCCAATTTGATGTAGCCCAATACTGCTGACACCACACCAAATATACCGGCTATTCCCGCCCAAACTTGTTGCAAAAAAGCTATCAGTCCATTATTGCTATTACTTTTGTCACTCATCAGGCTCTATGGAACGCTGAAAATATTATAAGCAAACTTGTCGAAAAATAACCTTAATAAATTAGCTAAAATTCTCCTTACTTGACACTCCCCCTGCATAGCAAGCTACCGTGTATACACAAGTTAAAATCCCTATAACTTAGTTGATTTAAGCCCCCCAAGCCCCCCAAGTTTGGGGGGAACAAGAACTAAAAGTCCCCCAGAAT
>CBDUCX010000009.1:0-37484 GCA_965365755.1 uncultured Pleurocapsa sp. | reverse complement strand
AGATTAGGGGTTATGTCTGGCTTTTTCCCCAGAGAATATACTTGTTTGTCCTAGAGATTTTTGAAATACAAATGAAATGTACAAGATTCCAAATCAAGATCTATCTCATTTAATACGAGAAACTCTATATTCCCTCAAGATGTTTTCAGAGATTTCTCGTATTTACAGATATTAAAAACAAGAGTTATTTTGTAAATTAGTTTGTTACTAGAATTTATAGTAAGCTTGATTTAGTAATACTTTTGTCACTAATTGATGATCAATTTATTATTAGTATAATTAAAAAATATCTAGCAAATTATCTTAAAAAACATTGAGCAAAATGGTATTTGTAAAAGTAACTAAATCAGTACAAACTTATATTATATTTGAGCTGTAGGTCAAGGAAAAATTTTGAGTTTATTTTCTCAAGAGAAGGCAAAAAAAACGCTATCAGTATGTGGATATATTGTTGCTGGTGGAATAGGTAGCCTGCTGATACTTTTCTTGATTCAGAAAAGTTTACCCCTCAACAATCGCCAGGCTCGAAAATATCATCTTAGTATTCAACTGGCTTTACAGGAAGTATATAAGTTAGAAAGAGATTTAATTATCAAGCAGACTATTTCTTCTGAGCAAAATGATAATTTAAGCTTACAAATGGAGGTTGTTGATGCTGCAATTGATGATTTAAAAGAAATACCAAGCTTTTTTAAGGAACAGAAGCAAAATATTTTAAAAAATGAACTTGAAACCCAAGAATCATTACTATCTGATCAGTCTAAACTGATCTCTCAATTACAAACGGCTCAAGTAGAATTTAATCAAGCTTGTTCACGAATTCCCCAGTTAAAGCAAGAGATAGTTAACAATCCGAAGATTTTTGGTAGTAATGTATTGATAGGAAGTGATTTATTCGTCTTGCTCAATAACTTATTAGATATTTCAATTGCCTACTGCCAAAATACTGACCAACAATTAGCATCAGCTATTCAAGTTAAAGTTGATGAAATTAATAATTTACTAGAGCAAGAAGAATTTGCTGACAATAAATTTATTATCACCGAATTTATCAATCATAATCTTAAGATAACTAATCAAAATGAAATAATAAATTCTCTAGAAGAGCAAATAGGCTTCGAGGTTATAATCAGTAAGTTACAGGAAATAGAGGCGGACTATTTAACTCAATATTATAAACAGTTACAAAAAATCAATAACTATAGATTGGGCAGTAGTTTATTTTGTTTATTGATTACTATTTTTATAGCATATAAAATTATCAGTAACTTGGCACGAACTAATCGTAATATTGTTAAAATACTCGAAGGTTTTACTAAAGAATTAGAACATAAAGTAGAAGAAAGAACAGCTCAGTTAGAAGAAAGTATCGAAAACACAGAAACCGCTCTAACACAGGCACAAAATGCCAACCAAGCTAAAAGTAGATTTTTGGCAAATATGAGTCATGAACTACGAACTCCTCTTAACGCTATTTTGGGGTTTACTCAACTAATGACCCGAGATTCTTCGATTGGCGAGGAACAACAAGAAAATCTCAAGATCATTAATCGGAGCGGAGAACATTTACTGAGATTGATTAATGACATTTTAGAAATGTCCAAAATAGAAGTAGGTCAAATAACTCTAAATGAAAGTCAGTTTGATTTATATTTAATGCTTAAAAGTATTGAAGAAATGTTGCGTCTCAAGGCAGAGGCTAAAAATTTAAATCTGCTATTTAACATTGACAGCAATGTCCCTAAGTTGATCTACACTGACGAAGGAAAGCTGCGCCAGATAGTTATTAACCTGCTAGGTAATGCCCTCAAATTTACGGAAACAGGATCTATTGTGCTAACGGTACGGTTAGAAGAAAATACCCAACTAGTCCAAGATCAAATCGAATTTTTGTTTTCTGATACCTATTCTTTATACTTCTCTGTAGAAGATACGGGGCCAGGCATCGAACCAGAAGAAATGGATCGATTATTTACTGCTTTTGAGCAGACTAAAATAGGTCGTGTTTCCAACGAAGGGACTGGTTTAGGTCTATCTATCTGTCATAAATTTGTCGAGTTGATGGGTGGAGAACTTAAGGCAGAAAGTACTACAGGGGAAGGAAGTGTGTTCTCCTTTAATGTGTTGTTGCGATCGCCCGAAACATCAACTCTAGAACCAGTAAGTCAAATAATTGATCCAGAGCCGAGAAAAGTTATTGGCATAGCTCCGAATCAACCTAAATTTCGTATTTTAGTAGTAGATGACGTAGCTGCCAGTCGTTTGTTATTGAATAAATTATTAACAGGAATTGGCTTTGTGGTTCAAGAAGCGGGGAATGGTCAAGAGGCAATTGATCTGTGGTCACAATGGCATCCCGATTTGATTCTGATGGATATGAGAATGCCTGTAATTGATGGATATGAAGCCACCCGACGCATTAAAGCTCAGAGTAAGGGTCAACAGACAGTGATTATTGCCTTGACAGCAAGTGCCTTTGAGGAAGAGAAGGTAGTGGTTTTATCTGCTGGTTGCGATGACTTTATGCGCAAACCATTTAAAGAAATAGAATTAATCGCCAAAATTGGTCAATGTCTGGATATTAATTATCTCTATGAAGAAATAGTGGAGGCAACTGCATCTCCCGAAGCGCTTTTAGCGGAATTAACTCCAGAAAGTTTAACGGTTATGTCTGAAGAATGGCGATCGCAATTATATCAAGCGGCAGCCCAAGTTGATAACCAAGAAATATTCAAGCTCTTATCGGAAATTCCTGATGAGTATGAATCTTTGGCGAAGGGACTAGAAAACTTGGCAGAACAATTTCGCTGTGACAAAATTATTGATCTAGCTAAATCTTCTAATTAATGAAAGCACTTCCTGTGGAAACACTTAAAGCAAAAATTCTCGTGGTAGATGATAAGCCCGAAAATCTTCATCTGCTGGCGGATGCTTTAGGCAATCAGGGATATGAAGTTAAAGGGGTGGTTAACGGCAAAATGGCTCTCATGGTGGCTAACACAGTGATCCCTGATCTAATTTTATTAGATGTAGTGATGCCTGACTTAAATGGCTATCAAGTTTGCCAACAGCTAAAAGCGAATGAGGTCACCCAAAATATTCCGATCATCTTTTTGAGTGCTAGTAACAACTCCGTTGATCGAGTTAAGGCGTTGAGTGCTGGCGGAGTAGATTACATTAATAAACCCTTTCAGATTGATGAAGTATTGTTGCGTATTAAAAATCAGCTACAGCTTCAAGCTGCTCAAAAAAAGATTCTCAAATTTAATACTGAATTAGAACAGCGTATTCAAAGGCGCACGGCTCAACTAGAAAGAGCCAACATAGAATTACAGCACGAAGTTAAAGAAAGAAATGAAGTTACTAAGCTGTTACGAGAAAGTGAAGAAAAACTCGAAAGCATCCTTAATTCCTTAGAAGAAGTAGTTTGGTCAGCTGATGTGGCCACTAGTAAGCTAATCTTTCTCAACCCAGCAGCGCAAGCAGTATATGGTCGACCAGTTTCCGAGTTATTAGCCAACCCCAATTTACGCTTAGAATCAATTCATCCCGCAGACCGCGATCGCGTTGCTTCATCTTTAGCGAGTTATACCAACCAGAGCAACGACCTAGAATATAGAATTGTACAACCTAGTGGTGAAGTGCGCTGGGTATGGGAACGTAGTCGCTTAATTTACAGTAGTACTGGTGTAGCAAATCGCCGAGATGGGATTATTAGCGATGTTACTGAACGCAAAAAAATTGAAGCAGAATTGAGCTATGAAGCCAAGCACGACTCTCTAACCAATTTACCCAACCGAGCTGCATTTATTGAGCGAATTGAGCAGGCTCTCAAGCAAAGCCAACAAGATCCAGAATATTTATTTGCGGTCTTATTTATCGACCTAGACCGTTTTAAAATCGTCAACGATAGTCTGGGTCATCAAGTCGGTGACGAGCTACTAATTGCCGTGGCTCAGATTCTAACTGACTGCTCTCGTGAACAGGATGTTGTGGCTCGGCTAGGGGGAGACGAATTTACTATTCTGCTCAACAAAATTCAAACTATCGAAGACGCTAAAGCGATCGCCAGTAGCATTAATCAGCAGTTGGCTACTCCTTTCTCTTTGCAGTCTCATACTGTCTTTACCAGTGCCAGCATTGGTATTGTCGAGGTTGACTTTAAATATCAAGACATTGCCGAGATTTTACGGGATGCCGATCTGGCTATGTATCGAGCCAAATCCCTGGGTAAAGCGAGACACGAAGTATTTCATCCAGAAATGTATGCCGAAACCAAAGAACTGCTAAAAACGGAAAACGACTTACGTACAGCGATTGTCCAAAATCAGTTGATGTTGCATTATCAGCCGATAATATCTCTAACCACAGATACACTATATGGCTTTGAAGCTCTGCTACGCTGGCAGCATCCCACCCAAGGTTTAGTCTATCCTGAGAAATTTATCCAAGTTGCCGAAGAAACAGGACTAATTGTAGCTATTGGCGAATGGATATTAAAAGAGGCTTGTCAGCAAATGCACGATTGGCAAAGTAAATATAAGAGTGCAGCTAACTTGAAAATGAGCGTTAATCTTGCCAGCCAACAAATTAAAGACCCCAACTTTCTAGTTACCTTAGATCAAACCCTAGCCAACACAAGATTATCAGGTCACTCTTTGCATTTAGAAATTACAGAAACCAGCTTGATGGATTATCAGCCAGAGACAATTAATTTGTTTGAACAAATTAGGGCAAGAGGAATTAGATTAAATATTGATGATTTTGGTACTGGCTATTCATCTTTGCAATATCTCAAACGCTTCCCGATTAACATGCTCAAAATTGATCGCTCCTTTATTGAAGGAATGTTGGAAGAACGGGAAAACTTTGAAATCGTTAAAATGATTATTGCCTTATCTCGAACCTTGAAAATCAGCATCGTCGCCGAAGGCATCGAAAATTTAAAACAGCTCAAGGTGTTGCAAACTCTTCATTGCGAACTTGGTCAGGGAACCCTCTTTTCTCAACCACTAGATCGTGAGTCAGCCGAACTTTTAATTGAGCAATAGTAATCTTACATTGGCAATAAGTGCCTTAATCGGTTAACGCCCTGCGATAAACAGCCAAGCATAACCGAGAAAAGCGATCGCCCATAGTCCCCCATAAATGTATCCCAGTCTTTTTTTATAAATATTAGACTCAGCTTTTTTAACTGCTAAATGGATAGTTAAAGCCACTGGAGTTAACCAAAACAACAAGGATAAGGCGATTATTATATTATTTTCCATAACTCCTAAATCCAAACTCCGAACTCCGAATTCCTAACTCCTTACTGCCCAAGCATCTGCAATTTATAGAGGCTGGAATATAATCCTTCCCTTTCTAGTAATTCATCGTGACTACCTGATTCTACTAATTCTCCCCGCTTCAGTACGAGAATCTTATCTACGTTACGGATTGTTGACAGACGGTGAGCGATAATAATTGCCGAACGATTGGTTAATAAATGCTCCAAGGCTGACTGAATTAAAGCTTCCGTAGAGACATCTAAGCTGGAAGTAGCCTCATCTAAAATCAGCACATGAGGATTACGAATGGCTACCCGCGCAAAAGCTAAAAGCTGTTTTTGTCCTCCAGACAGGTTAGTACCTCGCTCCCGCAGGATTGTATTGTAACCTTCGGGTAAATCTTCAATAAAGCGATCAATATTAACTAACTTGGCAGCCTGTTTAACTTCTTCCAGAGAATACTCATCCCCCAAAGTAATGTTACGCTTGACATCTCCTGCAAACAAAAAGCTTTCCTGTAAGATTACGCCAATGTAGCGACGTAAATCTGCTTGGGGAATATCTTTAATATCAATTCCGTCTACGAGAATTCTCCCCTTGCTTGGTTCATAAAGACGGCACAGTAGGCGAATAATCGAACTTTTGCCCGCACCTGTTGGCCCAACTAACGCTACCTTTTCCCCTGGCTTGATCGTAAAGTCAAGGTTTTTAATCACATATTCATCGGGTTTGTAGCCAAACCACACATTCTCGAAGCGAATTTCTCCTGTTTTGGAACTATCGATATCTGTTAATAATGTACGATGTCCTTCGGCGACAGTAATCACCTTATCTCTAATTTCAATCGGTTCGTTCAATAGTTCCGTAATCCGCTCAATAGCAGTAAATCCTGACTGGAACATAGTAAACTTATCCGCAAACTGACGTAGGGGATTAAATAACCGTTGAGCATAGAGAATAAATGCCGATAATGCACCGTAAGTCATGGCATCTCGCAGTACAAATACACCCCCTACCCAGAGTACTGCGGCGATCGCCACTAGGGCAATCCATTCCAAAGTCGCCGATACAGCCGAATCATGAAAAATAGTTTTATCAATTTCTAAACGGTAACGCTCATTGATGGAACGATACATTTCGCTGTTGTATTTTTCTCGCCGAAAGAGCTGCACAATATTAATTCCTGCAATGTTCTCTTGAAGCATGGAATTAAGTTTAGACAGTTCTTCTCTCGCCTTATAGTTAGCTTGGCGATACTGCTGCTGAAAATAAATAATCAGTGCAGTCACAGGAATCAGCATAAATACCAGAATTGATGCTAGTTTCCAGTCAGTGATATAAATCATCACCACAATTGCCACAATCGAAACAAAGTCGCTGACTACCCCAATTGCACCACTAGCAAAGACATTGCCCAAAGCTTCTACATCACTAGCAATGCGGGTAATTAATTTCCCCACAGGAGTACGATCAAAAAAGCTGGAAGCTAAAGAAGTGACGTGGTTAAATAAATCTTGTCGAACTTCGGCAGTAATTTCTTGTCCAATTTTCTGTACCAAATAGCCTTGAACTGAGGCAAACATCAGCCTGAGTAAAACAGTAGACAGCAACAGCCCTGTTAACAGATTAATTCCTTGAGCGACGGATACCTCACTTAAGAAAGCCCAGGTTGGCTCATCCTTTAATAAGGATATTGCTTGACCAATGATTAAGGGTTGAATTGAACCAGCTATCGCTAAAGGAATCAACAAAATTAGGCAAATCACCAGTGTTCCTCTGCTTTTGCGGGCATAGGGAATTAGCTTGAGGAATAATCGCCAGTCATTGTTTTGATCTTTGCTCTTGGTTTTCGGCTTTAAGGAAGCGGCAGTCATAGTAAATCTTGCTAGTACTTTTACTTTTGCAATCTAGCTACTAAATCGTTAATATTATCTCGGTTTAAGCGATAGCTTAGGGGATGAGCAATTAGTCTAGCACTACTTTCATATAGTACATCAGTTTCAATTAAGCCATTTTCCTTCAAAGTTTTGCCTGTAGAAACCAAATCAACGATCGCTTCAGACATGCCTGTAATGGGGCCAAGTTCTACCGAACCAGATAAAGGTACAATTTCTACAGGAAGATCAATACCATCAAAATGTTCTTTGGCACAATTGACGAATTTTGATGCCACTCTACCGTGGGGGGGCAACTCCACCGAACGTCGATAGGGACTACTTGCAGGAACAGCCACAGATAGGCGACAATAGCCAAATTGAAGATCGACTAGATTAGCAACTTCAGGTTGTTTCTCCCGCAGTACATCGTAGCCTACGATTCCTAGTTGTGCTTGACCATATTCTACATATACAGGAACATCCTGCGCCCTGACTAATAAAGCCTTAGCTGTGTTTGTCGGTTCGGTGATTTGTAGCTGACGATTGGTTTTATCCAAGAAGGCACTAAAATCTAAGCCGAGGTTGCTAAATAGTTCAATACTGTCTTTTAATAACGCGCCCTTGGGTAAGGCAATAGTAATCATAGCAATTATTATCCAAAAGATAAACAATAAAGGTTTATATGCAGGGCAAAAGCATACTAAAAATTGAGGGATACTAAAAAATAAACCTTTGTGAGTGATCAATCCTTCAATCAATCTATCCACTTCCCTACTAGAGCATTTTGAAAGTATTGATGAGCCTAGAACAGAGTATCTAGTTGAACATCAACTGTTGGATATTATAGCCATTACAATCTGTGCCGTAATCTGCGGGGCGGCCCTAAAGGATTAGCTTCGCGTCAAAGCTGGGTTGAGATTGAAGAGTACGGATACAGCAAACAACAATTGTTCTCCCGAATTATGATTTTACAAAAGTGACAGACTACTAGCTTGTCCAAAGCTTAATGCCTCCCAGCAAACCATTGATGTTAGGAATGATTTGGGCATTGGGAGGTATCTCAAAATTGATGTTCTTGGCTTCTCCACCACCAATATACAGAGCATCGTAATTAAAAAGGTGGTCCAAATTGGCGATCGCTTTTTCCAATCGCTCGTTCCATTTCTTTTTTCCTTCTTTCTCTAAGGCAGCTCTGCCTAATTGTTCTTCATAGGTTTCTTTCTTGCGAAAAGGGTGATGCCCCATCTCCAGGTTAGGCACTAATTTTCCCTCGACAAATAAAGCTGAACCAAACCCCGTACCTAGAGTAAGCACCAGCTCTACTCCCTTGCCCGAAATTGCGCCAAATCCTTGAATATCGGCATCGTTAGCTACCTTTACTGGCTTAGATAGTAGCTGGGTCAAACTAGTAGCTAAATCGTAATGTAGCCAGTCTTTGTGCAAGTTGACGGCAGTTTTAATCACACCATTTTGTACTACTCCAGGAAACCCAACCGAAACTCGAGCAAATTCTTGCTGTTTTGCTGCTAAAGTAAGAATTGTATCTATTACCTCTTCTGGCTTGGCTGGCTGGGGAGTTTTGAGGCGTTGACGATCGCTTAAGGGATTACCGACTATATCTAGTAGCATTGCTTTAATACCACTGCCACCAATATCTACAGCCAAAGTACGTAATTGTTGCGATTCATTCATGATGCTTTCTTAAAGAGGGCTACCCAGATTATAAAAGTTTTAGCAAGTTTGATTAACTCTTATTCATTTTTGTTATTTATCAGGCACAATAAAAAGTAGTAAAAGTATTTACGAAAATACTACTAGAGAATTTTAATTTTCTCAATTTATAAACTTTTAAATTTTTCAATTTAACTTTAATTAAATAATGAACTTTAAACAAAATGTGCGACTAGGGTTAGTTTTACGTCACGCGATCGCTGTTGGTCTAGGATTATCAGCCATCGCTTTTAAAACTCAATCTGCCTTTGGTGCGGAAAAAGTGAAATTAATTTATGGCCCTTTCAATGGCAAAATTTCCGTAGAATCATTAGAAAAGTTCGCCACTACTGGAGAAATTACTGGTGAGTTCCGCTTATACTCCAAGTTTGTGAACAAAAAAAACTTAGCTCAATTACGTCACTGGCTGAGTAATCGTTTTGAATGCGATCGAGTTGAGATGTATAAATTTACGAATACTCCAGAAGGGGAAAAGTTTCTTAAAGAATTGGGGACGGCAATCAAAACTCATCATCAGGGTAATGGATTTTATGCAATTCGTTCGTCTTTAATTAAAGCTGCGGATATGCCAGATGAATCGGATGGTTGGACGGTAGTTGAAGCCATGAAAAACTTTCCCACAGAAGACTTACAAATAAATACTAAAGATTTATTTAAACTACAAAAATTTTGGTCAGAAAATCCCAACAATAATCAGGCTGCTTTAGATATTTTTGCCCCACGGTCAGATAGGCGGCAAGTAGGTAGCCTTAACAATAGGTAGCCTTAATAAATTTGTGGAAATAGGTGCTATATTTTAGCAGCAGATTTCAGTTTTCTGATAATACGAATTGACAAAGCAGTAGGAGTTGGTGTTCGTTCGCGCTTTATGTAAATTGTTTTCCAGGAGTTGAGAGTGAATCGCAAAGGTAAAAAATCTCCTCGTAGTAGAGGAAAAGGTGTCCCAGCCCAGAAAAAGCGTAAAGCTATCCCCAAAATTCTTAGTTGGTCTAATTCCAAGGGGAATTCTGCTGAAGCTAACAAGCCCAAAAAAACACGCCAGAAAAAAACTTTAGTGAAAGCTTTTGCGAATCTTACTCCTCGATTAAAGCAGAGTTTAACCGCCCAAAAAAATCCTGCTGCTAAATTTTCCAATCCTCAAAAAAGCACCCGCAATCAGCCTAAAAAGCCCAAATCAGCTTTATGGTTAGCTATTTATGTCATAACTATTACTGTGGGGCTTAGTACTATCTTCGGTACTCTCGTTTCGCTCGCTGGTGCGTGGCAGACTGCTACTCCCAAAAACACTGCTGCACCCAAAACATTAACCAGTCATCCCCCGAAAAGAAGCAAACTAGATAATTTATTTGCGATCGCATCTTTGGGTAAGGAAATAACTAGTCTTAAATCGGATTTGCAGCAATTGGCAGATCAATATCCCGATTTGCAACCACAAGTTTTTCTGGTAGATCTCGATACTAAGGGTTTCGTGAGCATCAATGGCGACGAGATCATTGCTGCTGCTAGTACAATTAAACTACCAATTTTAGTCGCATTTTTCCAGGAGGTAGATCGGGGCAAAATCAACCTGGAAGAGCAATTAGTGATGACTCAAGATATGATTGCAGGCGGTTCTGGGGGTATGCAATACGAAAAGCCAGGTACTAAGTTTTCTGCCTTAAAAACTGCTGAACAAATGATTTCTGTCAGTGATAATACTGCCACTAATATGCTGATTAAACGTTTGGGAGGTATGGAGCGATTAAATGAGCAATTTATCAAAATGGGGTCAAAAGGTACTAGATTAAACAATCTGCTGCCAGATTTAACAGGAACCAATACCACTACCCCCGAAGATTTGGGTAATTTATTGGTCAAGATCAACAATGGTGACTTGATTTCTTTGCGCTCGCGTGATCGGCTATTGTATATTATGCGTCAAATTGCCAGAAATACTTTGCTGCCAGTCGGTCTAGAATCGGGAGCGATTATTGCCCATAAAACAGGAGACATCAAGCCAGTTTTGGGTGATGCGGGTATTATTGATATGCCGAGTGGCAAAAGATACATCGCATCAATACTAGTCAAACGTCCTGATAATTCACCCCAAGCCAAAGAATTTATTCAAAAAGCATCTGGCACTGCTTATCAATATTTTAAAAATACTCGTACCGCTAGTTTGACCAGTGATGATGAATAAAACCAAGGGTTTATGGAAAACTGTATAGCATTACGTATTTATGTTAAGTAGATGAGTAAAATTAATTAGAAGATGGTTTGGTAGGGAAGTAGGGAATAGAGAGAGGGATAAGTAATCGCCCTCAAGATCTATCTTGTTTTTGGTTTTATATTTAATTACGCCTACCTACGAGCCGATAAGCCGATAATCTGCATATGTCCGAATCTACTCTGTACGGCTATATCTGGAGAACACAACAATTTACTTTGACATTTAAGTGATTTTACGGTTAAATACTCATGAAAAATGCGCTAGAAATTATATCGTTCACTAACTTCAAGGCACAATAGACCAATAGACAAATACTATTCCTTCCGTATTGATCTAAAAACTTTATTGGAGACGCTTATGTCTACTATCTTTTACTTGGTTTTGGTTCTCATTATGACTAGATATTTTGAATACTAGAACTATAAAGTCTATTGAGGAGATCCCCCAATTATTTCTTTAATTTGCGGTAGATCGAAAGAAGACGATGCGCCAGATTTGGCTGCGGTCAACCACAGTAGATATTCTACGTTACCTGCGGGTCCTGTAATCGGGGAAATAGTTAAACCCCGATATTGCCATCCTATTGCCTCGGCTGCCTGCCATACCTGCAAAATTGCCACCGCTCGATCATCCCGATTACGCACCACACCCTTCTTGCCCACTCGTTCTCTGCCTACTTCAAACTGGGGCTTAACCAGTAGTATCACTTCTTTGGGTAAAGTTAAAAGATGCCAAAGGGGTTCTAGTACCTTGGTCAGAGAGATGAAGGAGAGATCTAATACTCCCAAGTCTGCCATGGCTTGGTCTTGGTATAGTTCCTGGGCAGTTAGATGACGGATATTTGTTCTTTCCTTAAGTATAACGCGATCGCTGGTACGAATACTCCAAGCTACCTGTCCATAACCCACATCCACCCCATAAACTAGCTTTGCCCCAGACTGTAATAAACAGTCCGTAAATCCCCCTGTAGAAATCCCACCATCGAGACAGATACGATCCTGCACCTTAATTTCAAAAGTATCCAGAGCCTTAATTAATTTCTTACCACCACGAGATACATAGGGAGGTTGTTCTTTGACTTCAATCTCGGCAGTGGTTTTAATCTCCGTCCCAGGCTTATCAATAATTTCCTGATTTACTTTAACCTTGCCTGCTCTAATTAAACGCTGTGCTAGCGCCCTAGACTCGCAGAGTTCCAAACTAACTAATAATTTATCTAATCGCTGTTTTGCCAAAGTATAGTTATTCCAATTAATTGGTCTAATAGAGCGTCAAGACTGATTTGAGGAATAGTTGAATTAAAGTTTCTCCCTTGTCCCCCTTGTCTCCTTGTCTCATCTCAACCTCTCAATTCAAAATTGACAGACTACTAGATGTTTCTGTGATGGCAGTCAGAAGGGTTACAGCAAAAATTATAGCCTTAAAAGGAAAAAACCTGAACCTGCAATATATTTCTCCATGCAGGTTCTGGGTATGTTCGAGAAGTATCTTCTAATATATTAGTTACTGGCAATGACCAAAACATCAGTCATTTGACTTAATTAACCCGTATAAATCTACTTATAAATAAGCAATATGACTTAAATTAATAGTTTTGAGTCTAGATTTAAGTTGAGCAAGAGCTTTGACACTCCCCTGCCTGAAGGCGAGGGGATTCTTGATTCATCCCTGGATAGCTAGAGACAGAAGATCTATCTCCCCGCCATTGCCAGATCCACAAGCAAACACGGTCTGCCCGACCGCTAAAATATTCAGTGCTGCGTTTTTGTCTCTTAGGTTGAGACTATTGCAGCTAGGGCAAGTCCACTCTCTAATATTTAGAGGTAGTTTGTCCAAAATATGACCGCACGGATTACAGCGTTTAGACGATGGAAACCACCTATTTATAGCTCCTAACTTACGGTCATGCCATTGGCATTTGTATTCTAATTGCCGTAGAAATTCGCCCCAAGCACAATCTGCAATGGCACGGGCTAACTTATGATTAGCCATCATGTTTTTTACTGCTAGAGTTTCAGTGTAGATAGATTGGCTTTCTCTAACTAATTTTGAACTCAGCTTGTGTAAAAAATCAAGTCTGCAATCGGCTATTTTGGCGTGAAGCTTTGCTACTTTTAACCGAGTCTTATATCTGTTGTTAGAACCCTTCTTTTTCTTAGCCAGTCTGCGCTGTAGAATTTTGAGTCTAGCTTGGTATTTTTGATAGTGCTTGGGATTGCCCGAAGCAAAACCATTTGAGCAAACAGCTATATCTTTTACACCTAAATCGATGCCAATTTTTTCTATCCCTAGTTCCCATTTTTCTAAATCTTCCTCAACCAAGAAAGAGACAAAGTACCTGTTAGCTGGATCTTTGGATACGATTACTTGTTTCGGTTGACCTTCAAAATATCTACTCCACCTAATTTTTAACGGTTGAGACATCTTAGCTAGAGTCAACTTACCGTCTTGCCATTTGAAAGCGTTTGGAGCGTAGTGTGCCGACTGCCGATTATTCTTTTTCTTGAATCTGGGGTATTTACTTCTTCCCGCAAAGAAGTTAATGAATGCAGTGTTGAGATGTCTTAACCCCTGCTGTAGTGGTACAGCCGACACCTGTTTTAACCAAGGTTTTTCTGGATCTTTCTTCAGCTTGGTCAAAGCATTAGAAGTGTCTGTATAGCTAAGGGATACATTATCTTGGTAGTAGCTATTAGTTCTGAGAGCTAATGCCCAGTTATAGACGAATCTCGTACAGCCGAATGTTTGCGCTAGCTTTAATCGCTGCGCCGAGGTCGGGTAAAATCTAAATTTAAAACCTCTAAGCTGTCTCATATCAACATTTTACAGCAAAGATGTGTTATATGTAAACTTATTTCTGACGCGAAGCTAATCCTTTAGGGCAACCCTTCGTTGCCCGCTTATATCCCTGCCTTAAAAGAGCAGGGTTTTACGCTAATTTCCGATAAAATTATAAAAAGCACCCTCAACCCCTCAAAATTATAAAATTATTAAGTAAGAAAAAAACTAACGACCAGAAATTATTTTATGTTTGATGCTTTAGCAGATCGGTTAGATGATGCGTGGAAGAAACTACGTGGTCAGAACAAAATATCTAAAAGTAATATTCAAGATACCCTCAAGGAGGTACGCCGCGCTCTCTTAGCTGCCGATGTGAACCTTCAGGTAGTTAAAGCCTTCATTGCTGATGTTGAAGCCAAGGCGTTGGGAGAGGGGGTTATTTCAGGGGTCAACCCAGGACAACAGTTTATCAAAATTGTCTACGATGAACTGGTCAAGGTTATGGGGGAAAGTAATGTACCTCTAGCACAGGCAGATCAGCCGCCCACAGTGATTTTGATGGCTGGTCTACAGGGAACGGGGAAAACTACCGCTACAGCCAAATTAGCCCTTTATTTACGTAAGCAAGAGCGTTCCTGTTTGATGGTGGGTACAGACGTATATCGTCCTGCGGCGATCGATCAATTGCTTACCCTGGGAAATCAGATCGATGTTCCAGTATTTGAGATGGGAACCGATGCCGATCCTGTAGAAATTGCCCAACAGGGTATAGCTAAAGCTAAAGAGCTTGGTGTGGATACGGTAATTGTGGATACCGCAGGACGACTTCAAATTGACGAAGACATGATGGGGGAATTATCCCGCATCAAAGATACCATCAAGCCCGATGATACCCTGCTGGTAGTGGATGCCATGACAGGGCAAGAGGCAGCAAACCTCACCTATACTTTCCACGATCAGATTGGCATTACAGGGGCGATTCTGACCAAGTTGGACGGTGATAGCCGTGGTGGTGCTGCATTATCTGTCAGACAGGTATCTGGACAACCAATTAAGTTTGTCGGTGTGGGGGAAAAAGTCGAGGCGTTAGAACCTTTCTATCCTGATCGCCTGGCATCCCGTATTCTAAATATGGGGGATATTCTTACCCTCGTCGAAAAAGCCCAGGAAGAAATTGATTTGGCTGATGTCGAGAAGATGCAGTCCAAAATTATGGAGGCGAAGTTTGATTTTAATGACTTTATCAAACAAATGCGCCTGCTCAAGAATATGGGTTCGTTAGGAGGAGTGCTGAAGTTAATTCCTGGGATGGGGAAAATAAGTGGTGCTGACCTAGCTAAGGGGGAAACTCAGCTCAAACGGACTGAATCAATGATTAGTTCTATGACTAAGGCAGAAAAAGCCGATCCTGACCTGTTGGCACAGTCTCCTAGTCGCCGTCGCCGAGTGGCTAAAGGCTCTGGGTTTGCTGAAAAGGATGTCTCTAAACTAGTTAAAGACTTCACTAAAATGCGTTCCATGATGCAGAATATGGGTCGCGGTATGCCCGGTATGGGTATGGGAATGCCTGGTATGGGCGGTGGCATGCCTGGTATGGGGATGCCTGGTATGGGAGGCTATCCAGAACAAGGAAGAAGAAAGAAAAAAAAGAAGAAGAAAAAAGGCTTCGGCTCGTTGTAAACTAAGAGATTGTCCTAGTTTACTCTAGGGAAAACATTGATAGATAGATTACAATCGTAAAGGACAAATTTGAATAACCAATGATTAAATTACGTTTAAAGCGTTTCGGTAAGAAGAGAGAGGTCAGCTACCGTATCGTAGCTATTGAAAGCAAAACTCGTAGAGACGGTCGCCCCATCGAAGAATTAGGTTTTTATAACCCGAGAACAGATGAGACTAGATTAAATGTCCCTGCGATTGTTAAAAGGCTACAGCAAGGAGCGCAACCTAGCGAAACTGTAAGGAATATTCTCAACAAAGCCCAAGTTTTTGATCAAGTAAATGCCAAATAAGACCGAATTGTCTGGCGATCAGATAGCAGGTAGTCCCGATTATGAGAAACTAGTACGCTTTCTGATCGAACCTTTTTTAGAAGATCCTCAGACTCTGAGTGTTAACTTAGAAACAAATCCCAATAGAAGGAAATTTTGGTTGCGGATTGCTTTTGACAAAGGCGATCGCGGTAAAGTATTTGGTCGTGGTGGTCGTAATATCCATGCTATTAGGACTACGATTAAAACCGCAGCAGCAGCTCATAATGATTCGGTCTTTTTAGATATCTATAGTGATGAGCCACCTAAATCTGATGATTTTGGTCGTCGCGAGAGAAGCTCTAATAATAACCGCCGAAAAAGCAGCCCTAGCAAACCTGCACCAAAGATTGTTAAGAAGTAATATTGTTGGTGTTATCAAAAATGGATCGTGCTGGGACTGTTAGTAGTTAGTAGTTAGAGATAAGGCATGCCTTGTCTGTACAGTAGTTAGCGAATAATCACTAACTATTACTGACTATTAAAGTCTTTGCTGGCTGATTTGGCTGGCTAATTCAATTGCTGCTTTCATGCTACTGGCGTTGGCAATTCCCTGACCTGCTATATCAAAGGCAGTGCCGTGGTCAGGAGAGGTGCGTATAAAGGGCAGTCCCACCGTGGTGTTGATGGCTTGATCAAATGCCATCAGTTTAACAGGGATTAATCCTTGATCGTGGTATAGAGCTAGGTAAGCGTCGGCAGTATGGGGTTGAACCTCGTAATTGCCATACCAAGCTTGTCCTGGTTTAACCCACATAGTATCGGGGGGAATTAGACCCATTAGTTTAGCTTCGGGGTAATTAGCTTGAGCTTGTTCGAGCCAGTTTAATAGCCAGTCTTGTTCTTCTGTCCCTAGCTGTCCCGCCTCCCCACTATGGGGATTTAATCCTGCGATCGCAATTTTGGGTTGTGGGATCTTAAAATCTTGTTTCAGGCATTGGATTAATAAATCTAGTTTTAAGTTCATTAATTCTGGAGTCAAAGCTTGAGGCACTTCCGCCAAGGGAATATGAGTCGTGGCTAATAAGCTGCGTAACATCCACCCTGTGTGAGGGGACTTGCCCACAAACATCATGGCAAACTTATCAACTCCTGCTCTTTGAGCCAGTACCTCTGTTTGACCAGGATATTCATGTCCTGCGGCTTTCCAGAGGGATTTAGCTATTGGTGCGGTGACAATACCCTGAAATTTGCCTTGGAGAGTTAAGGCGATCGCTTGTTCTAAACAGGCAAAACTAAATTCACCACTAACTGCATCTCCTTGTCCTAAGATTACGGCATCCTCTAGGGGAACATCTAACACCGATAAAGTTTGAGGATCGGCTAAATCGTTGCTGGTTAAATCGGTTTGTTGTAGTAAATGTTCGTAGGTTAACTGTAATAATTGACGATTGCCGATGACCATTATTTGAGATTCTGTTTGCAAAGCGCCATTTGCTAGAGCTTTTAGGATAATTTCTGAGCCAATCCCTGCGGGATCGCCCATGGTGACGGCTAAAGAAGGAATTGTAGACATTGGAAGTTTATGGTAATTGAATATAAATGATCCGACTTGATGATTTAAAATACCTAGTGTATTGATTATGATGGAGAATTAAAAATTACAATTCAAATCATCTTACTTAATAAATATCTAGCAAAAAATAGGAGAAATAGACATGAGTGCAGAGAGTATGTTGTTCAACGGAGCAATTTTATGTATCGTTTTGATTTTGGGTGGACTTAGTTTAGGTTTCCTAATGCTCAAAATTCAAGGGGGAGAACCAGAATAGACTCTACTACACCTGATATGAATTAGGAACAAGCGAGGAAAAGACAGAAAATGAGGGTTATCTAACTTCTCATCCAAAACCTTTCCTCATTAACCCTCATTAACCATTGATCATAAGTTAAGAAAATCAAAAAAAGCCAAGAAAACTACGATAATTAGGCGATCCGAAGGCTAGGCGGAGCCTAATCGCTTTTTCGCAGGAAATAAATGCCAACAGAGAAACAGATGTTTAAAGCGATAGTGACTTGTCAATGGTTATCCAACTTTTATCGACCAATATATTTATTTAGGTACGATGAAAGGATACAGCAAATATTTATTATTGCTGGAGAACAGGAAAATATTGAAGTTACTATATTTTCCAATGGTCAATGGAGGTACGAAATAAATGACGAATTTTAAAAAAATGAGTCTTAGGGAACTAAGAAAATACGTTTTAGCTAACCGACAAGACCAAGAAGCTTGGGACGAATTTGTTTCAAGACCGAGACCAAACGCTATCAACGTTCCTGCTGATACGCCTTTGGAAGAACAAGAGCGTATTCTGCGAGATGCTATTAACCGCAGTGAATAGAGATTCCTTCAATCCTCAGTCTCCGAGAAGAAATCGTTATTTCCTACTACCTACTACCCAGTAACTACTACCTACTACCTAAAAAACTTATCTAAAAATTACTGGTTTCAAACTAGATGCGGTTTATATGCTTTGTATTGGACATCGTGGAGCAATGGGGCATGAGCCTGAGAATACTTTATTATCAGTCAGGAAAGCCCTGTCTTTGGATGTTGATGCTGTAGAGATTGATGTTTACAATGTCGAAGATAATTTAGTAGTTATCCATGATCGCAATTTATCTCGGACTACTAATGGTACTGGCTATCTTACAGAAAAGAGTTTTCAGTATTTGCGATCGCTTGATGCTGGGAAAGGAGAGCAAATTCCTACTTTAAGGGAAGTAATTGACACAGTAAATAAACAGGCTTTAATCAATATTGAATTAAAGGGTAGCAATACGGCTAAGTTAGTTGTAGCGTTAATTCAAGAGTATCTGAACCAGGGCTGGTCGGAGGGAGATTTTGTGGTTTCTTCTTTTAATCATTATGAATTGCATCAAGTAAAAGCACTTGCTCCCCAAATTAAAACTGGGATGCTAATTTATGGTTTACCCTGGGAATATATTGCCATAGCTCAAAAATTGCAGGCAGATATTGTAATTGCCAGCTTAGATTATGCCACTGTCGAATTAATTGACGCAGTGCATCAACACAACTTAGCAGTATGGATTTACACTGTTAATGAGCCAAATGATATTAATCGCCTGAGAGCATTGCAGGTGGATGCTATCTTTACTAACTATCCTGAAAGGGTCATCCTTTAATTAATGAAAAAAAGCGATCGCTGGACTCGCTGGATATATCCTACAGTAGGATTGCTGCTGCTGGGATTTTCTCTATACGTACTACAAAAAGAGTTAGGTCGTTATAGCCTAGATAATATTTTACAAAGTCTGACCTTAATCAGCGACAGGCAGTTATCTTGTGCTTTAAGTTGCGCTTTCTTGGGCTATTTGGTAATTAGCAACTACGATCTAATTGCCTTTCGTCATCTTAATCATTATCTAGACAAAAAAAGAATTTTATTTACTACTTTTATTACCTATGCTGTCAGCAACACGACTGGTTTTACCTTATTAATTGGCGGTGGTATCCGCTATCGTTTCTATTCATTATGGGGAGTGCCTACCAGAATAATTGCCAAAATTACCGCTCTCGGAAATCTTACTTTTTGGTTAGGGTTGTTGACTTTAAGCGGAATCGTGTTTGTGGTCAATCCATTGCAACTGCCTAACTCTCTAGAGATCAAAATGTCAGTTATTCGTTATTTAGGAATTGCTGCTTTAATCTCAGTGGGAATTTATCTCTATTTTGGCTGGCGTAGAAAACGCTTAAAAATTAAGGGAAGGATTGTTCGTTTTCCCAAACCAACTACTTCTCTGGCGCAAATTATGGTATTTTCCCTCGACTGGGGACTAGCAGCAGCAATATTGTATTGCTTACTTCCTGACTATCCTAGTAAATCCTATTTTCAGTTTTTTAATATCTATCTACTGGGGATGACAGCTTCGATTATGAGCAATATTCCTGGAGGAATTGGCGTATTTGAAACCGTAATTATATTTTTACTACCGAAGACTATTGTTGCACCCAATATCTTAGCCTCGTTACTGACTTATCGAGCAATTCGCTTTTTACTCCCTTTAGGGATAGCTTTGATTTTAATAATTTGTTTTGAACTCAGGCGTAGATTGAGAGGGATAACTAGGCGCAAATAAACCGCATTTAGTTTGAAACTAGTAGTTTTTAAGATAACTGTTCGTAATATGCTTCTGTTAGTATCAATTGACACTTTTATAGCTCCTAACTTACGGTCATGCCATTGGCATTTGTATTCTAATTGCCGTAGAAATTCGCCCCAAGCACAATCTGCAATGGCACGGGCTAACTTATGATTAGCCATCATGTTTTTTACTGCTAGAGTTTCAGTGTAGATAGATTGGCTTTCTCTAACTAATTTTGAACTCAGCTTGTGTAAAAAATCAAGTCTGCAATCGGCTATTTTGGCGTGAAGCTTTGCTACTTTTAACCGAGTCTTATATCTGTTGTTAGAACCCTTCTTTTTCTTAGCCAGTCTGCGCTGTAGAATTGTATAGCTAAGGGATACATTATCTTGGTAGTAGCTATTAGTTCTGAGAGCTAATGCCCAGTTATAGACGAATCTCGTACAGCCGAATGTTTGCGCTAGCTTTAATCGCTGCGCCGAGGTCGGGTAAAATCTAAATTTAAAACCTCTAAGCTGTCTCATATCAACATTTTACAGCAAAGATGTGTTATATGTAAACTTATTTCTGACGCGAAGCTAATCCTTTAGGGCAACCCTTCGTTGCCCGCTTATATCCCTGCCTTAAAAGAGCAGGGTTTTACGCTAATTTCCGATAATTGTAATTGTACAAGATAGTATGTTGTTACTAAAAGCTGTAAACAGATAACCTCAAAGCCGTAGCAAGTTAACTTCAAACATGAATGATTGGGATTTTCAACCGCCACCAGAATCGGAATTAGGCGATCGCCAAGTTACCCTAGAATCAATTCACCTTCAACATAAGCGTATTGCCCTGTTAGTGACAGCTAGTATTGCCGCGCTGAAAGCGCCTTTAATTGCTCGTACTTTGCGCCGTCAAGGGGCGGATGTGGTTGCTTTCGTCTCTAATGAGGCTCTGAGGTACACCACTATTGATGCTTTGGAGTGGAGTACTACTAATACTGTGGTTACTAAGTTAACGGCGAATGCGGAACATTTGAGTGATGCGAATCCTTTTGCTGCCTATGTTGTTGCCCCTGCTACCTATAACACGATTAACAAGATGGCTTTAGGCATAGCTGATGGCGTGATTACTTCTACTTTAGGTTCAGCTATTGGCAGAATGGAAAGAGGTAAAACTCAAATTCTGCTTGCGCCAACGATGCACGGTAGTCTACATAACTCGATTTTGGTGGAATCTCTGAGTAAGTTAGCTCACATGGGAGTCGGAATTATTCCGCCCCAGGTTGCTTATGGTAAAAATAATCTGCCAACAGAAAAAGCGATCGCACTTCACGTTTGCCGCGCAGTTAGTTCATCACCTCTCAAGGATATCCCGATTTTAGTTACAGGAGGGCCTACCCCTGTACCGATAGACAATATTCGTCGTTTAACTAATCGCTTTACAGGAAGATTAGGCTGTTATATTGCCGAGGAATTATATCTAAGAGGGGCAAGAGTAAAATTAATTCACGGACAAGGTAGTTATACTCCTCCCGATTATCTCCCTTACAAAATAGTCTCTACCTACGATGAGTATCTAGCTGAGGTTATGAGTGAGTTAGCCCATTCATATCGCTTTGGCATCTTTTCGGCGGCGGTGGCTGACTATAAACCTGCTCAAGTGTTCCCTGGTAAAATTCCCAGTGGTGCATTGTCTAGAATTGATTTACTGTCTACCCAGAAAGTAATAGCCGAAGTAAGAGCAAAATTTCCCAGTTTAGGGATGATTACCTTTAAATATCAAGAAAATATTTCCCATGAAGAGTTAATTGATATCGCTCAAACTAGACTAAAACAGGGTTATCAAATGGTAGTAGCTAACCGAGGAGAAGAACAAAGAGAAAATAAAGCCCAGGTTGCTTATCTGGTAACCAAAGAGCAAGCACCACAAAAGGCAGTAGGAAAACAGGAAATTGCTCAGGCGATCGCTGATTATTTAGAATCAATTATCCAAGATCTAATAGTTTAAATCAGGCAACTTCTCTCATCGCATATTTGATTCGAGCGCGAATAGCTGCTTCTGGTTCACTAGTCGTTAATTCTTTAAACTTAATTGTAATTTCTGACAATAATTTAGGTTGAGTTTCTGCCAAAGTATGAGCTAATGCTTCAAGTCCCACAATGGCAGCATAACGAACTACCCACTCTCCATCTTCCGTAGCGAGCAACAGAGTTTTTAATACTTTTTGCTGTGCTGGGACAACTTCTTCACTCGGTAACTTAGACCACAAAATGCTGCCTAATCCCTTAGCTGCTGCACGGCGGACACTCTGAGAGAAATCTGTAACTGCCGCTTTTAATAATAAATCTAACGCAGATGGATCGCCAATTCCCGCAAATACTCTAGTCGCCCAAGCTCTTGCACCATAGTTGTAGCCGTCTAAATTCTCTAGTAGATAGGGAACAACAGGTTCGCCAATTTTAATCAAACCATCTACCGCAGCTACCGCAGCACCAGGATTATTAAAGCCCAATACTTCCACCAGAGTCGGTATGGCAGCGCGATCGCCAGTTTCGGCTAAATCTTCGACAGTTTCTAAGAGTAAATCAGCAGAATCGGCTTTATTCACCGCCTCAATCAATTGTTGAACATCGGGCATTGGGATCAGGCTTAATTAAAAATCTTAAATATAAAAATAATCTTACTACTTTCAGTAGGTCGAAAAACCACTTAAGAATAAAGTTTCTAGATTAGAGCTACTGACTGAATTGACATTAATTTTTTCAGAGATTTTCCTCTACCCACCGTTTAAAAGCTCTAATCGCTTTGCTTCTACCTTCGGTTTGAGCCTGTCTTACATAGCGTTCCATCAATTCAATAATAGGGATATCAGGAAAATTAGGGCTAGTCTGAGATTGAATATAGCGATCGCCCTGCAAGAGATAAATTTGAAAACTTGTTCTGGTATAACGCCAAAGTTCAGGAACTTGCAACAGTAGATAGTTATTGAAGTGTGTTCTATTGGTGATATCAATTTCGATAGCTAAATCTGGCGGTGGATCACTAGTCAAATCTAATCTATCTTTACCGATAACAGCCTGATGATTTTTAATGTAAAAACAGGCATCTGCTTCTACAGCTTGATTCATTTGCTCGTTTTTGAAGGTGGTGGAAGCTAGTGCTTCAAAATCAATTTCTAATTTATCGAGTAAAATTCTGACTATTTCGCCAATAATTTCTTTATGCTTTTCGTGTTCTGGTGAGGGAACCATTATTTCTAATGCTCCATTGCTATAAGAAATTCTCCAACCACGATGTTCTCTTAAATCTGACAAAATCTCTTCAAAATCCGCCCAGGTAATATCTTCTAACAATAGTTGCTGACCAGGTTTAAGGACAATTTTTGATAAAGCTAACTGCATGAATAATTATTTATTATTGATGATATTTATGATTTTGCCCCACTACTTATTTAAGTAATTAATAAAATTCTGATGTTCTGTGGTTGTTAATCCCGCTTGCACGATTTCTAATACTTGAGCTAAATCACCCTGTAATATGGAATCAGTAGCTAACCACAAGCCAGGAAATACTTCGCTCTTAATGATATTCTTCGCCGATTGCAGTTTAAGATATTTGCCATCTCGGAGGCGAAACCAGTCAATTATTTGCTCACTTACTTGCCAAACAATATACTCTTGTACCCCATTGCGACGATATACCTGTAGCTTTTCCTGTAAATCGTAGGATGCACTACTAGCGGCTATCTCCACAATTAATTCTGGTGCCCCTTGGATATAATTATCAGCATCAACCACTGACTGTCCTGTTTCTATTCTCAACAGAGCATCTGGTTGCGGTTCGTTATCGAGATCTAACCTAACGGTAGTATTGTCCGCCAACTGAGTTCCTGGTGTAGCTGCATGATAAACTGCCAACCAGCCCATAATATAGGCGTGGGGTTGACCATGAATTATTCTTACTGGAGATGCCATATATACTTTCCCTTCAATAAGTTCTGCTTTTTTGGTTTTCGGCATTGCTTGATAACGTCGCTCAAATTCGCAACGGGAAAGGCGATCGCCATTTTCTAAGGGTAGAATTTTTGACTGCTGAGTAACCATGAGAACTAATTGAACTAATTAAAGAAGGGAATCCATTAGGTTCATTATATTAATACTCTCGGCTGATATTTCTATTTCTGGATCTTTGTTTTGTAGTTCGGTTTCTAATAATCCTTTAAGGGCAATTAACTTCATGCTATTTTCGGCTAGAGTATCGGCGATCGCCTGACTTGCGTTGATATATCCCACCGCACCCAAGTCCATCAAAGCGGAGCGACGCAGTTGCAGATCATCTCCTGATAGTGCTTCGATCAACATCTCGCCATATTTGTCTTCCTCAGTTAACTGATACATTGCTCTGGCAGCCGCATATTTTACTTTCTCTGTCGAGTGCTGCGTAAATGGCTCTATTAGGGAAGTTGCTTCCGTGGCCTTCAATGTCCCTAAAGCTTCAATCACTGCTTCATAAGGCTGTATTAGATGGGGTTTTCCTGCCACTCTGATGGCTGCTGCTACCCCACCATCTAATAGCTTGATTAATGGTGCTATACATCGTCGATCATTTAACATTTCTAGAGCTTGAGCAGCGGCTTCCCTGACGTAATAATCAGGAAACTCTAAACAACGAGCTAACGGCTCTACTGCTCTTTTGTCTCCTAATTTACCCAAAGCTCTGGCAGCATTCCGACGTAAAGGATATCCCCCATCAGGGGCGCGATCCTGCTGGTCTTCTAATGCCGTTAACAATACAGCGATCGCTTCTGGATCATTGATTCTAAATTTACCTAACCACCAGGCAGCATAGTATCTTGCTCCTAAATCCTCTTGTTGTTGGAGATTAGCGATCGCCTGCTCTCTCGTTAACTGCTCCGCCTCTGTTTTTTCCTCATTTCTCATCCTTGATTCCCCATCCCCATAAACATAACAATACTCAGAAAAGTAAACAAATACTAGCTTCGCTGCTGGCATTCGCATACTCCTCTGAGTAATGCTTTGTAAGTCAAAATACTTGACTCTTATGTAGTGCCTGTTACTTTTAATAGGCTAATGACTTATCAACTAAATCAACTTACCCCTAGCTAAGTGCATTGATGGCATAATCGAGGTAGCTATTGGCTTCAGTAGCAGGATCTCCACTTAAACCATGATTGCTCTTGATATATTTTAGAGCTTCGATGTACCAGCTAGGAGATAGCTCATAAGCTCGGTTGATCTCATCTAAACCAGCTACTAAGTACTCATCCATAGGGCCAGTTCCACCAGAAACGAGGCAATAAGTAACCATTCTTAAATAGTAACCAATGTCACGAGAACACTTTGCTTTCCCTTCGGGAGTAGAAGCATAGTTAGGGCCTTGTGTGTTAGTGGTGTAAGGGAACTTAGCATATACTGCATTAGCTGCACCGTCAATCAAGCTTTGAGATCTAGAAGTTAAAGCTTTTGCTGCTTCTAAAGAAGCACTAGCTTGTCTAAAACGACCAAAAGCAGTTTGAATTTCAGTACTACTTAAAAAACGACCCTGGGAATCAGCAGAAGATACCGCTTCGGTTAGAGGAGTTTTCATGATTGTGATGTTTCTCTTGTTTTACTAATTTTTTCTAAGCAACCAATATTAGGTTGATTTCGTTGTAGAGCGGTTGCCCTAATTAAATTAACCTACTGCGGAAGCAGCACGGTCAAAGTAGCCAGCAATTTCAGAAGCAATTGCGCTACAGTCGCCAGAAGTAATACCGTTACGATCATTAACAATTGCTAGAGCCGCATCTTTCATTTTTTGTACACCAACAGCTACAGAAGCACCGGGAGTACCAAGAGCCAGATACGTTTCACGTAGTCCATTAAGACAACGATCTTCTAAAACACTAGCGTCACCAGTAAATATAGAGTAAGTGATGTAACGTAAAATGATTTCCATGTCTCGTAAGCATGCAGCGTTACGGCGACTAGTATAAGCATTTCCACCAGGAGCAATTAGCTGAGGCTGCTCAGCAAATAAAGCGCGAGCTGCATTAGTAACGATAGCGGAAGCGTTACTGGTAATGCGGTTTACTGAATCCATACGCTTATTGCTTTCAGCAACCATGGCGCTAAGAGCGTCAAGTTGACCAGTGGATAGGAATTCACCACGAGCATCAGCTTGAGACACTACTCTAGTAAATGCATCGAACATTATAAATAATCTCCTACTCGAATTAAATTTGGTTTAGTTGAACTTCAAAAAGGAATCTTAACTTAAAAACTACTTTCAATCACTAGCGATTGCTAACTTGATCAAAGTGGCTTTTGGTTGAGGGTGCTAAGTTACTATTCTCTATGAGCTTAGATATAGTTTCTTAAGTCACCAAATAAAACTTTACACTCTTAATAAAAAAACCTCGGATGTTTTTGGGTATCACCTTGGTCGGCTACGCCCATAAGTATTTACCCCTCAGTTAACTTTTATACAACAGCATCGAACCTCTATTTGTTACATCTTGTTAATTTTTCCTAGCGTTACTGACTTCGCTTAACTAAAGATTTGATCTCGTTAGATTTACTTGTCAGTTTCTCACCTTGATTACAATCAATAGCTTATTTAATAGCTCATTCAGTTGCTGCTATTATTTGAAATTAAGGTAGTCACTCACTTTCACAGAGGAATATTGATCTTGAACTCGTACTGTTCAATTTCTTCATTCAACTGTCTAATAGGAGGACATTAGAAGAAATTTTCGTAATCTATTATCTTATTTTTACGTAACCAAAAGCAATTCTCTGTTACGTTTAGTTACGTTTATCAACAATTAACTGATTAAAAGCTTTCATGTCTTAACTGGCTAGGGCTAGTTGACGCTCAAGGTCGAACAGAAAACCATGAATATATTCTTCTGTCCATTCTTCGCCGTATAAACGAGTCAGCATTCCCCGAGCAGGATCTTTGGCCGCACGGTAGTCAGCATAGCTTTTCTGTGCCTCAAGAATAGCTGATAATTGTTGAGGTTCAGTAATTTTTTCTGCTTGTTGAACAAAATTGATATAAGCATCCAGATAATCACAAAAAGCAGCAAAGACCTTATTTTCTACTACTTCTGTTTCTGAGGGACGAGTCCACAAAAAAGCTGGAGAAAAATACTGTTGCGCCTCTTCAGGAAAATCTCCACCCCAGGGTAAATCTTTTTGATACTCGTTAAACATGGGCATAATTGGCTGGCTGTATTTAGCCTGATAAGCTTCATTCCCACTAAATAAAGGCTGCATATCGATCGCAATTAGATGTCCTCCAGGCAAAGTTACCAAGTCAGCACCAAAGAAGGGTAAGTCGTAATGTAACTCAGGGAAAATCACAAAATTAAGTACCTGGAGAGAGTTACCACCTTGGACATGGGCGGCTCTAATTTGCCTGAGTTTTGTCGACTTAAAGCCATGACTAGTCGTTAAGACAGGCTCTTGTCTTTTTCCTTTACCCATCATCCCCTCTTTCCGCTCAAAGCCAGCAGGGATCGGATAGGGTTCTAGATCTAATTTTGCTTTGAGAGTTGCGATCGCATGTTCTAAAAACGGTTCATATAGTGTCATATTGTTTTCTTGGGCAAATTTTTGGGTCAATTCCCCGATAACTATTTTCTGCTGGATGATACTGCTAAAGGAGAAGCATCTTCAAACAAGAATTCATACAAGAATTTCTCTGACCACTCAGAGCCAAAATAGCTGCTAAATAAGCCATGGGCGGGGTCTCGATCCGCACTATACTGATCGTATTCCTTTTGGGCTTTGATAATGCGTTGTATTTCCTCTGGCTTGGTTAAAGGTTTAGCATCAGCTAATATCTGCCAATACAAATCTAGGTATTCTTGGAAAGCAGGAAACAGACTATTGACTACTGTCTCCGAATCAAGTTTGGCAAACAACAAATATTTAGAGAAATATTGATTAGCATCGTAGAACTTCATTTCCAAATCCTGGGCTAATTCATTGTATTTATCCCGAATATCCTTCATCGGCTCGATATACTTCTCTAGATAAACGCGATCGCGAAATAAAGGTTGAAAGTCCATCACTACTAGTATTTTCTTCTTACCGAAAGAGAGAAAATCAACCCCCAATAAGGGTATGTCGTAATGATGTGCAGGATAAACCACACTATTGAATACCTGGGCAGTTTCTCCCGCATCAATGTAGGTGTAGCGTATCTTTCTCAATTGCTCTGATTGATAGCACCAACTTTGAATCGTGGCGGGGTTTTTGCCTCTGGCACTAATGTTAGATTCCAATCCTGCGGGAATAGAACGACTACGCAAATCAAAGCGTTTAAAAAGTTCTTCTTCTAAATATTCTTTAAAGGGCGCGAACATACGATTATTTATATATACAGTAAGCCTTGTAGTAAGAATAAAAAAATTAGCTGCTTACCGTCTCCTTTTCTGAAGACAAAGCAACAAACCTTAACGAAGCTGAAAATCATCCCTCATCCTGTTCGTGGGAAGTTACTTACCGAAAATATGATGTATGAATTAGCTATGTCGCTTTTTTCCCCATTCCCCTATTTCCCTCATTCCCCATTCAATAGGGTTGAAAACTTAATTTCAGCTTAAATTGGTTGATTTGCCGTCAAAAATAAGTTAACTTGATTACACAAAAAATATCTTTGATAGTCTTTGGGATGATCGGAGGTTTCTCAATTATCCTTAAGTTGTTGATAGTTAAAAAGCAGCAAAATTAAAAACTTTTAGGGATCTAGACAAGCAGAATTTAGTATCAATATGGAATTAGCCCAAATATTTCAAGCTGTCGAAGAAACTCAATTTTTGAAGCAGTTATCATCTCCAGAAAAATTATTTTTTATTGGAGATTCGGCACCTTTAGAGTATATTAAAAATTTTTTTGCTACCTATAAGGAACTAGATAACAACTACTATTATGATTTGTCAATTCATCGACTAAATGACCTAGGCAAAAATATTTCAGAGACCAATAAATATCAAGCGCTAATTGTTGTATCTCTAGAAGACGAAAATGCTCTATTATCGGCAGTTAAAGAACAAAATGATCTATCTTCTGAGTTACCAGTACTTAGGTTGTTTTCTGATGTCTTCGTCAATGTTTTGTGTCGTCAACCACTATTACAAACTGTTTCCGAACAGATCAAAAAACCTCGTATCTCCTACGCTATTCTGACCACGCCTCGATCTGGTTCCACCTATCTCTGTGAACTTCTCAACTCAACAAAAATTGCTGGAAATCCTAGTGAACATCTCAGGTTAGCAGTTCAAGAACTATCTCTCTATTGTAACTTTAATTATCTTAATCTGCTTGATAATTTAATGACATATCGTGTTAGCTCCAATGGTGTATTTGGGACTAAGTTAATCTCACACTTTTTATTTGAGCTTAAACAAACCAAGCTGGATTTTAATCAAATTTTTCAATCGGTTGATAAATTTATTCTTCTAGTAAGAAAAGATAAAGTCGCTCAAGCAGTATCATTGGTCATAGCACAGAAAACTGAAGTTTGGCACCTCCACAATAATCGCCAAAATACTAACTATCAATCAAAGCTAGAAAATATCGAGATTAATGATGCCTTACTTGATGACGTAGAACAAAAATACGACTTCATCAATAAACAAGAAGCTCGGTTAAAGAAATTACTAGCAAATAATCAGATCGAACCCTTGACTGTAGTGTACGAAGATATTTTGGATAATGCTGAGTTACAGATTAATCGTATTTTAGACTTTTTGGCGATCGCCAAACCAGAATCTAACGAGATCAAGATCAACTCGGGAATCAAAAGAATGCCTTCTAGTACTTCTCAAGAGATTATTCAGCAATATCAACAAAGAAAAAAAGCACAGTGTGCTAAATAAAGATGTCAATAATTCCTCTAGCTAATTATTTCCCCATAGTCATGACTACGATCAAGAAAAAATGTACCAGAAACTTTAATGTCATTACCCTGGGGTTGCAACCATAAGGTGTCGATGCCAGTATTTCCTGCTAAAGGGCCTTTTTGTTCTAGCCAGTGCAACACTAGTACTTCTCCTCCTAAAGGATGCTGACCGTGAGTAAGGTATTGCAATGTACCTGATTCATTACCATCAGGAGTTACATATTTCCCACCATCCTCATTTAAGAAAATTGTTATTGCCTGCCAATCTTCTTGAGCAACTCGAAAACGGGCAGTAATTTCTTTCTGTTGTAACCATTTTGGTACTGGCATTGGACAAATTCTCCTGACAAAATTTTAATTTAAATTAGGCGGTAGCAGATAAAAAAATTTTACAACAGTATTTTTGATTTCGATCTGAGGTTTGATATTTTTGACCAGAGCGAAAAATTATTCAGTAAAATCCTGACCAGCTATTTCAAATATATAGCTCAGATATAGCTATAACAAAGATTAGATAAAGTTAGTTGCGAGCAAAAAAAACCATGAAATAATTAAGTATGGTGATAATAGATTAGTCATCCATTATTACTATCAACTCGGTAATATAGTTAAAGGAAGCATGAAGCAATGATCGTGCTTCTTTTTCTTTCTATATACTCATCTGAAATATAAAAAAGAACGCCACAAATAAATATTCCCCAGTCCGTCCCACCCTCTGTGACCGATTTTGTTTCTTAGGAGAGGGTTAGAACACAAAAAACTCTAATGTCAGGAGTCTCAAAATTGCGATCGCTGTGGCATAAAAATGCGATCGGAAACAATGTTAGCTTAGGGAGCATCCCACTTTTTAATTAAGTAGAAATACTCAAAGCAATATCTCCGTTTAGATAAGCACATCGAAGTTTTAGCATTTGAGACACATTTTTTTGGTTCCACTGTGCTCCAATGATTTTAATTCGTGAGCCGATCTGTTTAATCCAAGATTCAACTGAACCTGAACCGATGCAAATCCCAAGCTGCTGATAAAGTTGATAATCAGGAATTCTAGAGGAGTGTTTGCGAAGATAGTAATGACAAAGTTTTTCGCTTGTTTTTGATCTAACTCGTCAAACAAACTAATTGCATCCTCAACTAAGCCATACCAAAGATAATTTCTTGCTTGTCTTAATCTTTGATTACTACCTCCAACTTTATGAAGATTTTCCATCAAATGATACCAGTCTAAAATCTCTCTTCTTTGATGCTTTGAACCTATCTGCTCGACAATGTTCCAAACTCCATCATGTCCATCTCCCAAACAAGTGATTGTTTTACTCAGAGGCTGAGGACTAATACGACTTCCTTTGGCTAATTTCAATCTCATTGCTTGCTTGCTCGATATTTTTATTTGACCAATGCAAGTTTTTATTTGTCTCTTTCTTCCTGCTTCTTTTCCCCCTGCTTTACTAAAAAAAATTCTCCAATCTCAGGAGCTACTGTTTCTAATAAATGCTCTCTAACACTTAACTTTACAGTCTCAAATGTTTCTAATTCTTCTGAAGGCGTATTTCTATAGAGTATTGAGGCTACCTCTTTCAACTTTTGTTGGACAATTACTTGTTCTTCTGGGGTCATCATTACTTGAGCAATGTGCTTTATAGTCATTTTTTCATTAACACAATTTTACTCTAAGCATTTATACTTACTGCAAAAGTGGGATGCTCCCTATTTATTTTTACATAGAATGCAATAACGCGATCGCCATCAACGACAATTGCAATTTAAGCTATCTAGATCCATTAAAGCTTGATAGCGAGCGCAATTTTTCTCTACTTAATGCCCAATTTTGCAAAAGATTATTAATTATTTAAAGAAATAAACTAAATTTACGCCTACAATAGCGCACATAAAACTCCTTTTCCTGCGCTTGATTCTATGCTGAACTTTCAAATCCAGTCAGATAGCGAGGTACCAGCCTCCAAACAACTATTTGCTCAGATTCAATTCGCGATCGCATCAGGACAGTATCCCCCTGCACATCGTTTACCAAGCACCAGACAACTAGCGATGATTACGGGTTTACACCGCAACACCATCAGCAAAGTCTATCAACAGCTAGAAGAAAGCGGACTAGTGGAATCGATCGCTGGCTCGGGAATTTACGTCAAACTTCATGGGCGAGAAAATATCATTGAATCAGACTCTCCTTTTGCTTCCTCTGTCAATACGATTAAGGAAAGTATTGATCGGGTTTTAGAATTGGGCTGTACCATACAACAGGTTAAAGAACTATTCATCGAAGAAATAGACTGGCGCCTTAGCTGTTGCGATCGCATTATGGTAACTGTTCCCCAGAGAGATATTGGTGCAGGGAAGATTATCCAGCAAGAATTACAAGACTCATTTTCGATTGAGATTGAATTAATCGAATTGGAAAAATTACCCCAAATCTTAGAAAAAATTAACTTTGGCACCCTGGTAACTAACCGCTACTTTATTCAAGAGGTATTAGCAATTGTCCCGCCAAACTCGTTTCGGGTGATTCCCATTGATATGTATGATTTTAATAAAGAACTAGAACTAATTAAGGCTTTACCTGCTCAAGCTTGCTTGGGTATTGTTAGTGCCAGTGAAGGGACTTTAAGTGTGGCGGCGAGTATTGTCAATAGTCAAAGAGGAGATGACTTACTGGTATTGACTTCTTCGTTAAGCGATCGCGATCGGCTGAGAGCTGTTATTCGGGCATCACACACTATCATTACTGGCTATACGAGTTATGATCTAGTTAAAGCTGAAATTGTGGCGATGCGAGAAGATTTGATTCGGATTCCCGATATCATCAGCACCGATAGTTATATCGGCGAAAAGTCGATTCAACTATTACAGCGAGAATTAGGCATCAATAATCCCCAATAATTTAAGATCTTTCTTTTCTTTATGGCAAAAGGCGATTGTATTTACGTATATCGGAATTTAGCACAGTTAAATGGAGTATATAAGCATTATGGTATAGATTGCGGAGACGGTACAGTAATCCACTATCGTAAGCCCAGTGAAACTATTGAACAAACTTCTCTCTTCACCTTTAGTCGGGGCAATCCAGTCTATGTGGCGGAATATGGGGACGGGTTTGGTTATATTCCTGATGTAGTAGTGGAGAGGGCTAAAAGCAGACTTGGGGAGCAAGAGTATAATTTGCTATTCAATAACTGCGAACACCTAGCCAATTGGTGTAAAACAGGCATTAACAATAGCAAGCAAGTTAAAGAGTTTCTCCCCATAGTCGATCACTTTGATGTTTCCCAGCTATACGAGCCAATTAAACAAGCACTTAAAGGGAAAGATCATAAAACCTCCGCACAATTACTAACCGAAGCCTTAATTGATATCAAGTCCGTTTGGAATCAGATACAACCTCAATATAAAAATGCGATCGCCGAAGCAGAAACCTGGTCACAAGTAGCAACCAAAGCCCTGCAAAAAAATCGAGAAGATTTAGCTCGGGCAGCGATCGCTAAAAAATTAAGCTATGAAAAACAAGCCAGAAAATTGGAAATGGAACTAAGCGAATTGGCAGAAATGACCGAAAATATAGTTCGTAATCAACAAGAACTTGAATAGTCTCTTGAATAGCCGTGGGTAATCTCAATCGATACTAGTTCGGCAATAACCAGGTTAGCTTGAAATCGGTATTTACCCTCAAGCAAAAAGCAAGAAATAAATATATCAAGGTTGAAGACGACTAACAAAGTACCAAGAGTTTTCAACCACTAATGAATAATAATGACTTGTCGAGAGATATCAATGTAGCAGAATCCCAGCCAGGAGAAAGTTTACTATCTGATGCTGATCATGGAGTCCCTCTTATCTTGGACACAGATATGTCTAACGACGTTGATGATGTTGCTGCTTTGGCAATGATTCATGCCTTAGCCAATAATGGTGAAGCCAGTCTACAAGCTGTCGTCACAAATTCTAATTCTAACCATAGCAGATCAGCTTCCACTGTTGATGCCATTAATACTTATTACAATCGCCCCGATATCCCGATTGGTGTGACTAAAGTATCTGGTTTACAACAAGATAACAGTTGGTATGGAAGTACTCTACATACTAAGTTTCCCCACGATACACCTAGTGACGATCAGGTAGCTGATGCAGTGGATGTCTTAAGAGAAACTTTAGCTGCGGCGGAAGACAATTCCGTTACCTATGTAAGTGTCGGCTATTTAGTGAATATGGCTAGTCTGTTGAACTCTAAACCAGATCAACATAGTAGTCTTAATGGCACGGATTTAGTCAAGCAAAAGGTTAAAGAAACGGTAATTATGGGAGGTCAGTATCCCTATCAGAGTACAGAATGGAACTTTTCTCGTAATAGACCTGAAGATACTAAGTTTGTAGTAGACAATTGGCCAACTCGAATGGTATTTTCTGGGTCGGAAGTTGGTTGGCAAATGTATAGTGGAACCAGTCTACAAAATGCGCCAGACTCTAATCCAGTCAAATATACCTATGAGGTATCTTGGGGATTTGATACCCCCAACAATACTCTTACTGATGGATATCATACATGGGATCAAACGGCAGTGTTATGGGCAGTTAGAGGCGATCAGGATTTATGGAATAGGGTAGACTATGGATTTAATCAGGTTAATCCTGATGGTTCTAGTCAATGGGAGACTTGGCGCGATGATCCTCGTCAGGAGTACTTAGTTAAAACTCAAGATGATTCTCGTTATATAGATATTGTCAATGACTTGTATTTAGCATCTCCAATAGACGTAGATAACAATGAGTTTGCTGGAGATTTCTTATAATGATCTGGGATTTTTAAGACAGATCCAGTTTGAAAAGAGTATGTCCACTATTAGGATCAAAAATGAATAGTTGTGACATATCGAATTTGACTACAAGGCGATCGCCCTTTTTCCCTTGCCATTGACCATCTGCCAGTAGATTAAGTCCCAAGTTTGATTCTGGGGCAATAGTTTGAATCAAGGTTTCTCTCCCCAATGGCTCAACCAGATCAACATCTAAGACGAGACAATCATCATGATCTTGAGCTGACATCGGTTGAATAGAAATATGTTCAGGTCTGATTCCTAGATCAAATTTTTGTCCCTGGGTCGGCTGTAATCCCTCTATTTTAGCTGCATCTAATTGTATTGCTTGATGCTTAAAAATAATTAGTCTCTGATTATCGTAAGTCGCGGGCACAATATTCATTGCTGGATTACCTAAGAAGCTTGCCACCATACTGTTAACAGGATGGTCGTAAATGGCTTGTGGGCTACCAATCTGCTGTATCGTGCCATCATATAGAACCACGATTTGCTCTCCTAAAGTCATAGCTTCTACCTGATCGTGAGTCACATAGATGGTGGTAATTCCAAACCGCTGGTGTATCCGTTTCAATTCTGCCCTCATACCCTCCCGTAGCTGGGCATCTAAATTAGATAAGGGTTCATCTAGCAAAAATACCTGGGGTTGACGAGCGATCGCCCTACCCAAAGCTACCCGCTGTTGTTGTCCTCCCGATAGTTGCTTGGGTTTACGTTTCAGCAGATGTTCAATATCTAAAGAACGGGCTACCTCTGTCACTCTTGTGGCGATCGCCGATTTGGCTTGACGACGCATTTTTAAACCAAAAGCTAAATTATCAGCTACGCTCAGGTGGGGATATAGAGCATAATTTTGAAATACCATTGCCACGTCTCTTTGTCGTGCAGGTACGTCGTTAACTAACCGCTCATCAAAATAAAGCTCGCCACTAGTGATAGTTTCTAACCCGGCGATAGTCCGCAGCACAGTCGATTTGCCACAACCTGAAGGGCCAATTAAAACCCAAAAAGCGTGATCGGGAACCTTAAAGGTGATATCCCTAATTGCCGCAACATTATCAAATTGTCTCGTAACTCCCTGTAGACTGACTTGAGCCATGCATTAATAAATTGCTATTCTAAACAGCTCTAAGCTTTCTTTCCGATCTTTTGCAATTGTATACTAGTTATTGGTAACTGATATAGCAATACGCACTCTTTTTTAGGACACTTGTTACTTGTTACTTACGAGCAGTTAACTAAATTTGTCCTAACCGATTAAGGTACTGCCATAACTGTTGACTGATACCTGGTAATTGCTAAAATAGCGTATATTTTCTGGAATTATAAAACCTGCTGATGTCTAGAACTTCTACTTCTGCCCTGAAAGATGGAGTCATTCTCAACAATCGCTACCGAATTGTGAGACAGATTGGTAGAGGGGGATTTGGACGAGCTTATTTAGCAGAAGATACCCAACGTTATCGAGAATACTGTGTCCTGAAAGAATTTGCCCCGCAGGTGGAAAGCGATCGCGAACTGCGCCAAGCAGAGGATTTATTTGAGCGAGAAGCAGGCATACTTTACAAGCTCCAACACCCGCAGATTCCTAAGTTTGAGGCATTATTGAAAACTCGGATTGATGGCAGGCGATCGCTATTTTTGGTTCAAGAATACATCGAGGGAGAAAGTTATTGGGAATTACTCAGACGTAAAGGGAAACTAAGCGAGTCAGAAGTTACCAAAATGATCTGGGAAGTACTTCCTGTCTTGGACTATATTCATGATTCTGAGTTAATTCACCGCGACATCTCTCCCGATAATCTAATTCGACGAGATCTGGATGAAAAGACTGTTCTAATTGATTTTGGCTGTGTCAAACTTGCTGCTAATGCTGTTTCCAAATCAACAGGACGTTCAGTTACCTTAATTGGCAAGAAAGGTTATTCTCCTGACGAGCAAATCCACCGTGGTCAAGCCATGAGATCTAGTGATTTATACTCATTAGCTGCTACCGCAGTAGCCTTGCTGACTGGCAAACAGCCCGATGAACTATACGATCATCAACAAGGGCAGTGGACATGGGAATCTCAGGCTAAAGTCAGCCCTGGATTAAAGAAAGTACTCAATAAAATGTTAGCCGACAAGCCACGCGATCGCTATCAGTCGGCGGAGCGTGTACGTCAGGTATTGTCTAAACCCGAAAACTCAATTCTTACCAGTTTTATTTCTCGTGTTCGTACCATGGTAGTTGCTCCAGGAGATTATGAAGATACTCCTCGGTCTACTAGCTTTGCCGCAGGAATACACGACAACATTTCTCGCTTGAGTGACTATGCCAGTCGCCTTTCTCGACAAGTTACTCGTATCCCTACTGCCGCAGATTTTATCAGAGTCAAACCTTGGCAATGGGGCATGATTACCGCAGCAATTATTATCATCCCAGGCTTGATCAGTTTTGCCGTAATCAGAAGTAAAATCACTGGAACTTTTGGCTGGCATTTCAGGCATAGCGCTCCTAGTACTACCCTTAGCCAAGAGGAACAAAAACTTCAGCAAGATATATATCAAAGGGTCGAAGCTTTGAGGCTAGATGCTGGCGCTTTTTATGCTCAGGTAGATCAAGCATTTCACGAGCAGCACCCAGAATTATCAGGAGTAAAACTTACAGAGGTAACTGAGCATCGACGCTATCGAGAGATTTGGTATCAAATTGCTCTCAATCTATTAGACAAACAAGAAAAACAGCGTAATTAAGTCAATACAATTCAAAATTA
>CBDUCX010000008.1:0-37532 GCA_965365755.1 uncultured Pleurocapsa sp. | reverse complement strand
AAAACAAGTTGACAGACTGAGCAGTCTCTTAACTTGTCATAAATGAAATAACAATGAGTTATGTAAATTAACCGTAATTGGATTAAAGATCTAGCGATATCATTCTAAATAGATAGCTAGACATTCAATTTTAGCAGCTTAATTTAAAATTCTTCAATCATCTGAATATTCAGTGAGATCAAAGTCAAATTTTTAAGTCAATATTTGATAATTTATCTTACAAGACCTTGACAAAGCAATATAAATACCGAGGTTCAATTGATGAAAAAAGTAAACCAACTGATATTTGGCGATAATCTAGCTTGGTATCGATTACCCAAAATTTTAGGATTAATTGCCTTAATTAGATTGAGAGATGAACTACGTGAAAAGAATCTTTTTGACACGGAAAGTCCTCCTTTAGAAAAGAATCCCAATCCCGCTCAAGTTCCCAGCGAAAAGGTTAATAGTCGTACCTTTGATGGGACGTACAATGATCTGGAATATCCTCAAATGGGGGCAGCAGGAGCAAAATTAGGCAGGAATTTACCTCTAGATCGGGTGCATCCTGACTCGGAAAACTTAATGAATCCTAATCCTCGGGTAATTAGTCAGAAATTGCTGGCGCGCCAAGAATTTCAGCCGGTTAAGATTATGAATCTCTGGGCTGCCTCTTGGATTCAGTTTCAAACCCATGATTGGTTTGCCCATAAACCAGGAAACATTAAGGACAGTCACGAAATACCCTTAGAAGCTTCAGATCCTTGGCCAGAGAAGCCAATGCGGGTTCCTCGTACACCTCCAGAACCTCAACAAGCAGGTCAACCCCCCACCTATGCCAATCTCAATACTCACTGGTGGGATGGTTCGCAAGTGTATGGTAGTGACGAGCAATCGGCAAGAAAGCTACGGACGGGGACAGATGGCAAGATGAAATTAGGGGACGAGGCACTGTTACCCCTGGATGTTGAAGGAGTTGAACTGGTCGGCTTTGCCGATAATTGGTGGGTTGGACTAAGTATGCTGCATGTCTTGTTTGTCATGGAACATAATGCCATTTGCGATCGCCTCAAGCAAACCTATCCAGACTGGAGTGATGAGCAACTGTTCCATAAAGGACGGCTAATTAATTCTGCCATTATGGCTAAAATTCATACGGTAGAATGGACTCCCGCAATTTTACCTCATCCGACCACAGCGGCGGCACTAAGAATTAACTGGTCTGGTATTGTGGGGGAAGATTTACAAGAACTGTTTAGTTTTTTAGATGAAAGCGAAATTTTGGGGGGCATAGTTGGTTCGGACACCGACCATGATGGTGTTCCCTACTCCCTGACAGAGGAATTCACCGCGGTCTATCGGATGCACCCACTAATGCCAGACGATTTCCCGATGTATTCCTTAAAGACTGGAGAATCTATTGGTAATCATAACCTGTTGGAAGTCAGTCGGGATAATACGCGAGAGATTATGGAAAAGTATGAATTACCAGATTTATTCTATACCTTCGGTGTGAGTCATCCAGGAGCGTTGAGGTTGCATAACTACCCCAAACATTTGCAGTTAATAACCAGGGGTGATGGAACAACCATTGACCTAGCGGCGGTGGATGTACTGCGCGATCGCGAACGGGGTATTCCTCGTTACAATGAATTCCGTGAGTTGATACATATGGAGCGGATTAAGAGCTTTGAGGAACTAACAGACAACCCAGAATGGGCCAAAGAACTCAAAGAAGTCTATAACAACGATATCGACCAGGTGGACTTGATGGTGGGTATGTTTGCCGAACCTTTAATTGAAGGATTTGGCTTCGCCGAAACTGCATTTAGGATCTTTATCCTGATGGCTTCCCGTCGCCTCAAAAGCGATCGCTTCTTTACTACCAGTTTTAACGAAGAAGTTTATACCAAGGTTGGTTTGGACTGGATTAAAGAAAATTCCATGCTCTCTATTTTGTTGCGGCACTTCCCCATGCTGGAACCTTCACTGCGTGGTCTAGATAATGCCTTCCAACCCTGGAATAAGATTTCTGGGTAAGTTCGGAGTTCGGAGTATGCCCTGCGGGCACGCTACGCGAACGGAGTTGTAATTTACTCAATGAAATCATAGGGAATTCAAACACCTAAAAAGTTATGATTATTGATTCATTTGGAGTTAACACCGCAGATTTAGGTTCTTTGCCCACGGATTACTCCACCTGGTCGGCACAACAAAAACAAGATTTTCTGTGGAATAAGCGAATTATCCCATCTATATATGCTCAGAAGCCTCCTCTAACCAAGTCAGATATCTTAGGCTTGATTGTCACGAGACTGAAAATAAAGATGGATCGCTTAACTGACGAAGCACCTGAAAACTGGAAGAAGGCGATTCATGCTCATGGTAGCGTAGCTAAAATCAAGTTGATTGCCCATACTGATTGTCCTTTTACGGGGTTATTTCAAGGTGCAGACTATGGTTTGATTAGAGCTTCCTTAACTGGTGATCCAGCAGGAGGAAATTTTGCCCCAGGATTAGGGGTCAAGTTCTTGGTTGACGGTCAGGATTCGGGAAATTTTTCTGCCTTAGTCTCCTTGGAAGGGCAGGGAGAAAACTATAATTTTTTGGCTCACGAATTTTCCAATATAGTCCCGGTGGTCAATAGATTAAGACCCAAACTGGGTAACCTGATCTTTCGTCGGGTCACCCGTTACCCCACTAAAATGTCGCTCAAAAATCTGGCAACAGTTGATCAACTGGGTAATCGAGTGGAAGTGCCTCACTACCCAGAACAAATTTTTCTCGTGCCGACTACACAGATTCAATTTGCCGCAAGTCCTCCCCATGATTTTCGCGATGATCTGGCAACAATTCCCAGTGGCACTGTGTTGTTTGACCTCTATGGAGTGGAACCCACCGAAGACGAGAATCGGGTAACTGATTTAGCGAAGTATCGCCAGCAAGCAATACAGATTGGTCAGATTGAAACCACATCTAAATTTGTCACTTCCGACTATGGCGATCGCAGGCTGTTCTTTCGGCATCAGCGCTTTCGTAATCGTTAAGAGCGAAGGACGGTTCGTCCCTACAAACTATCTGTATAGCAATAAATGGAGTATCAACAAGATGACAACCCAACAATCACTAAAAACCCAAACCCCAGGAGAATTTACTAATTGGGGTAAAACTATTATCTCCCATCCCAAAATTGTCGTTAAACCGACAACGGTAGAGGAGCTGATCGCCATCATGAAAGATCCTGAGACTTATCCTGCACCGATGCGGGCGATCGGCTCGAACCATTCCACTACTCAGTGTGCAGTAGCTGATGACGGGACAGTAGTTGATATGACCGCCTTTAACAAAATTATTGAAATTGGTAAAGATACTGTTACAGTCGAGGCTGGTGCTCTCTATATCGACGTAGCTTATGCCCTGCGGGAGCAAGGACTTCAGTTTTTTGTCAACGTAGAGCTAGGAAATCTTTCCATCGGCAGTGCAGCCTGTGGCGGTACTAAAGATGCATCCATGCCAGGGGAGTTTGGTCAAGTTTGTTCCTATGCCACCTCTCTGAAAATGGTAACGCCCCAAGGAGAACTAATCGAGATCAACGAAGACCAGCCAGAATTACTGCGGGTTGCCCGCTCCAGTTATGGTCTGTTTGGTATTGTTTATGAAGTAACATTTCGGGTGCGACCTGCCCGTCCCATGGCTCTAAGACATAAAGTATATAAGCTAGATGAATTTACTAAAGTCTTGCCCCAGTTAATTAATCGACCCGACTCCGAGCAAGAATCCATGATGCTCTATCTGTTTCCCTTTTTGGATGAAATTGCCGTGGAGTTCCGCAAATATCGTGATGCAGGTAATACCTCAGGTTCGACTCTCTGGGATCTACGCAACTGGACATGGAAAACCCTGGCACCTGGTTTAGGATATATTTTGACTAATATCATCCCCCTCAAAGGATTACGCTATGGGCTGGTAGACTTTTTTAACCAGAAAGTTCAGATAGTTATGGAGAAACTGTTAAAAGATCGTTCGGGAACTAGTGCCGCCGACCAGATCATTCGCTATCCCGATGAATCTAGCTGGACGAAGTACACCTTTAGTATTTGGGCTTTCCCAGAGGAGCAGTATCCCGAAATTGTGCGGGCATACTTTGAATTTTGTCGCAATTACTATCAAGAGAAAGGCTATCGCTGCAATATGCTGAATGTCGCCTATCGCATTCTGCAAGATGACAGTTCCCTGTTTTCCTATTCCTGGGCGGGTAATGTGATGACCTTAGATCCAGTGTCTACTGGTGATCCAGGTTGGGCAGACTTTATCACAGCTTACAACGAGTTTTGTAGCAACCTGGGGGGTATCCCGCTATTTAACCAAACCCGTGGCATTACCCCTGAGCAAGCCAAGAAAGCCTTCGGCGATCGCCTCCAGGAATTTGAAAGCTACCGTCAAAAATATGACCCCAGTAATCGACTCCTCAATCGATATTTCCGCGAGCGATTAGGGGTAGAAACAACGGCTGTAAATCAGAATTAGAGCAATGTTGCCCTCGAATGTTACCCGCGAAGCTTTGTTGTCTGAAATGATTCAAATTATATGCCAAAAGGAGGATTGGGATGAGTGATGTCCAGGCAGAGTCACCAACTAAATCAGCAACTAATAATGGATGGCTCAAAAAAATACTCTGGTTGGGAGTCGTGATTGTAATTACTGGCTTGGTGCTGTTTTTGTATAATTCGTACCAGCCAAATCGACCCGTTGACTATGCCGACGATGTTCAACACTTTAAATATGGCTCCATCGGTACTGACATTGAAAATGGCATTCCCTTAAAGGTGCTGCGGGTCTTGCCTCGAATGTTTCCTGAATATCTACCAGAAGGTTCGACCGTCGAAGACTACACTGCCTTTGGCATGATTTCAGAAGCGGGGCATATCATGCCCATTGGTTTTTCTGAGCGTCGTCGCTTTATTGATTTAGCAGGGCCAAATTGTGCTATTTGTCATGTAGGGTCAGTTCGCGCTGAGGAAACATCCCCACCACAGATAATTTTAGGAATGCCCGCTAACACTGTAGATTTCTTAGGCTTTTCCAAATTCCTGTTTGACTGCGCAGGGGATTGGCGTTTTACTGCTGACCGCATTATTGCTGAGATGGAACAGGATGAACCACTAAACCTGATCGACCAACAAATCTATAAACTTGTCGTGCCGTTTCTTCGAGGTCAACTTCTGACTCGCCAAGCCATACTATCCTTTCTATTTGAACCAGACCAGCCACCTTTTGGCCCTGGTCGCGTGGATACGTTCAATACCTTTAAGTTCGATCAGTTTGCCGAATATTACCAGGGGGTAGAAATCGACGACAGCGAGTTAATTGGCATCGTAGACTTTCCCTCCATTTGGAACCAAAGAACCCGTGAAGGACTACAACTTCATTGGGATGGCAACAATGACTCCGTTCATGAGCGTAACTTCAGTGCGGCGATCGCTGCTGGCGCTACCCGCGAGAATGTTGATATTGAACGTATGGAGAGGGTGGAGGACTGGCTGTGGGATTTTCCTGCACCCGAATATCCTTTTGCCATCGATCAATCCCAAGTCGAACGGGGGCAAGAAATTTTTAGTCAGACCTGTAGTTCTTGCCATGCACTAGATGGAGCCAGAGTTGGCACCGTCATCCCACTTGCCGACATCGGTACTGATCGCCATCGCCTCGACTCCTATACAGAACAGTTGCGTCAGGCTCAAATAGCCTATACTGCTGGTTATCCTTGGGCTTTTACCCACTTTCGTAAAACTGATGGCTATGCACCCATGCCCTTGGATGGTATCTGGGCAAGAGCACCCTATCTGCATAATGGCTCTGTGCCCACATTGCAGGATCTACTCCAACCCGCTGATCAAAGACCCCAGCAATTTTACACTGGCGACGATGTTTACTTGCCAGATGCTGTAGGTTTCCGCCACGATGTCCCTACCTCCAATGACCGCCAGCTCTTTCTGTTGGATGTACAAGTCCCTGGCAACAGTAACCAAGGTCATTCTGGAGCAACCTATGGTACAGAACTACCTCCAGCAGATAAGGCAGCACTGATTGAGTATCTCAAAACTCAGTGAACGTAAAGTTAGTAGTTAGTAGTTAGTAGTTAGGTCAATAACTAATCAAGAATCTCAAGTATCAACCCCTAATTTGGGAGAGCAAGCAGCTATGGAAAAAAAAGATTATAAAGCCTTACAATGGTTTCGGATTTCGGTGGTGATTGGGTTTTGCCTTAATCTAGTCTTTATTATCCCAGGTCTATTTGCCCCCCGTTTCCTAGAGTCTCTGATTGATGTCGGCACGACAAACACCTTACACTGGCTGCAAAATGTGAGTATTCTGCTGGCGATCGTTACTACTATGTATATTCCAGCAATTCTCGACCCTTTTCGCTACGAATTTATCTCCTATCTGCTGGTGGCAGGGCGCTTCTCTGCTGGTCTTCTGTTTCTAATTGGGGGGCTTTTCCTGAACTATCCTGAGGGGATGAGTGTTCTAGCCAAAAGCGATCTCATTCTCTCCACGATTCAAGCTGTCTTGCTGATCTTAATGTTCAGAGATGGGAATCCTCAAACCAATGAATAAATTTTTGCCTAAATTTTGCTAATCATGTACAAGAATTATGTACAAGCTTTTACTTTGTCATCGCTCTGTCCCAGACCTAAGTTATCGACAATTCCAGACCTATTGCTTAAAGCAGCGTAGTTCCCTGGTATTGAAGCTTAAAAGTCAGTTGGGTTATACCCAGTATAGGCAACTCCACCAGTTGCCCCGCACTAATCTCCTTTACAACGGAATTCTTCTAACTCGGAGTCCTTTGGTTACTGGTTTATTAGCTGCTAAAGCTCCAGAAAAGACTAAGAGCCGTCAAAGCCAACAGCCGGAACGTTGGGATCTGATTGAGCAGTTTTGGTATCCCTCCCAGGAGGCATTGGTAACTAATCTAACTACACAGCCAGGGAGAGAAGCAGCCCAGCAACTAGTTGTAGATCAGGGTTCATCTGTGGCAAGCACTACTGTGATTACTACCGAAGAATTTTTAGTTGACGAACCTGCATCATTGAGTTTTCCCCGCATTAATAATATGTTTTTCCTTCGCAGCCCTGGGGGAATGACCCGAGAAACTATGCTGCACTATTGGGGTACAGAGCATAAAAAGCTGGTGCAATCCAAAAAATCTGCTCTGAGGTATCGAGCTTACGACCAACTCCATGTACGTAGCAGCCCTGATCTCTCAGCAGTCGTCGAAATTCTAGGTAGCAACGTCGGCGAAGAGTTTGATGGCATTGCTGCACTGATATACGGTCGTCAGTGGGAATTGTTTCAAGGCTTTTTAGACTTGAGAACGCAACTTGCCAACCTGCAATTGGTCAAGGATGAGACTACTTTCATTGACCACCAGCGATCTGTTTTAGTGTTTGGTCGAGAATATCAGTTCAGTCCATGACCTTAGCGAATTATTATCCTGTATTTTTAGAAAGAAACCACAGAATTATGGAATGGTTAATCCTTGGTCTTGGAAGTTTGCTTGCCCTCGTTGCTATTTCCTATGGGGTGGAAGCACTGCGCCCTCAACCCACAGCTCCCCAGTCGCTGGATTGGGCACCAGATATTCCTCTTAAGTATATAGAGGTTGAGGGGATTAAATTACGCTACATCGTGACTGGTGAAGGCTCGACATTAGTACTATTACACACCCTACGCACACAACTCGATTTATTTCAAAAGGTAATTGGCGAACTCGCTCAAGATTTCCAAGTTTACGCTTTCGATTATCCTGGTCATGGATATTCTGATATTCCCCAAGTTGAGTATTCCCCTGAGCTATTTGCTAAGTCGGTGCGTGGTTTTCTAGAGCAGCTAAACCTGACGAATGTCACCCTCGTTGGTGAATCGATTGGGGGGACGCTGGGGCTGCTGCTGGCGGCTGAACACAATCCCCGTGTTGCCAAAGCGATCGCCATTAATTCTTATGATTATGACCGAGGACGGGGAATTACACGGGGTTCATGGTTATCTAACATTGTTTTTTCCTTAAGCAACGTGCCTGTAATTGGCGGTACAATCTGGCGATTGCGCTGGTATGGTATCTTTGCTCAAATTATGAAGGGGAGTGTCCATAACGATGCCTCTTTAATTCCTGCCTTGCTTCGTGAGATGCATGAGGTGGGCAATCGTCGCTATCATTACCGAGCATTTATGTCCCTGATTGCTCATTTCCCAGATTGGGAGGAATTGCGATCGCAGTACAAAAATATTGAAATTCCCGTATTGTTAGTTTATGGGGAATTTGACTGGTCATATGTCTCGGAACGGAAATCCAATCAAGAGGTGATTCCCAATGCTAGACTAGAAACCATTTCTGAGGCTGGTCATCTCTTGTCTCTGGATACTCCAGAAGCCACCATTAGAGTAGCACGGGAATTTGTCAAGCATCATTAGCCTTAAGTGGGTCAACGTGAGTTCGGAGTTCGGAGTTCGGAATTAGGAGTTATGTTTTTCGTGAAATGTTTAACTAGCTTTTTTGCTATAGCTTTGCACCGTATTACTCAACAGCATTGCTACCGTCATCGGGCCAATGCCTCCAGGTACGGGGGTAATATAACTGGCGATCGCCGATACCTCGTCAAAAGCCACGTCTCCCACCAGCTTGGATTTACCGCTGCTAGTTTCGAGGCGATTAATTCCCACATCGATTACTACTGCCCCAGGTTGCACCATTTCCTCTGTAATCATCTGGGCTTTACCCACCGCAGCCACAATGATATCTGATTCCCGACATACTGAGGGGAGATCTTGGGTACGGGAATGAGCCATGGTTACGGTAGCGTTTTTTTCTAATAACATCAGGGAGATTGGTTTACCGACCAAAATACTTCTACCAATCACCACCGCTTTTTTACCTTCCAGGGTAATGTCGTATTCCTGCAACAGTCTCATGATTCCCGCAGGAGTGCAGCTACGCAAACCAGCTTCTGAACGGACTAACTTGCCCAAATTTACTGGATGTAAGCCATCAGCATCTTTATCAGGGTCGATACAGTGTAGTAGAGCGATCGCATCTAAATGTTTGGGGAGGGGAAGCTGAACTAAAATGCCATCCACGCGATCATCTTGGTTTAGTTGGGCGATCGCTTGTTCTAATTCTGCTTGAGTGGTATTTTCGGGAAAATGCTGTCCCAGAGAAGTAATGCCGACTCTTTGACAGGCTCTTTCTTTATTACGGACATAAACTGCACTGGCGGGGTTATCTCCTACCATTAGCACCGCTAAACCAGGAGGACGACCTATTTTTGGCTCTAGGTTGAGGATTTCTGCTTTTAACTCTGATTGAATTTCTTTGGCTAAGGCTTTACCATCTAGCAGACGAGGGTTTGAGGCAGACATAGGTATTTTCAATAATTAAAAAATAATTAAAAAAAGTTAAGCTGGATGCTGATAATTAGCAAAAAGATCACTAATATTATTTCTCAATGTTAATTTCTAGTTTAAGATTTAGACCAACTGTAGCTAAACTCAAAGGAATTATCTCATGGGTGACGTTACTGGTGAGTTTAATTGGTTGCCAATCTAGCTTAACTTCTGTTAAAGAAATTTCTCAGCAAAAAATAGACAAGACAGTTTTGCTGACTGGAAAAGTAGTTCACATAGCTCCTTTTATAGAACGTACTGCCTATCAGCTTGAGGATACTACAGGAAAAATTTGGGTAGTTACGACTCAAAATCCGCCTCAGTCTGGAGAACTAGTCAATATCAAAGGCAAAATTAAATATCAAAGTCTGCCCTTTGCTGAACAAGAATTAGGAGAATTTTATTTAGTTGAGCTAGAACAGTTACCTCTTCCTGCCGACGAGAAATGAATCTTCATAATTTTGTCGGAAGAAGCATAACTTTTCCGCAACAGGAATCATAATATTTCCGCAAACCTGAAATTTATTGCCATTAAGGCGATCGCCTGATTTTATCCAATTTATTATCTTTGAAACTTATTTCGCAAGAATTTGAGATTTTTGCGATCGCTCTACAATTTTTTTTAATTCTCGCTCGCAAGATTCGTAGTCGCCCAGATAAGCACTCATCAAGCATTTCCATAGTTTTCCATGATTGGGTACTTGTAGGTGTAATAGTTCGTGAATGATCGCGTAATCTTGAAGATGTAGAGGTAAATTTAGTAGCAAAATATCGAAGGTTAGCCTTCCAGATGTGGAGCAAGAAGCCCATTTATTAGACATAGAACGCAGTACAATTGATTTTACTTCTACATCTAGCTTTTTTGACCATTGATGTACTCTGCTTTTGAAGGCGGTTTTATCGTTATTAATAAATCGAGGGTTTCTTGGGTATTGTTTTGTCTTTGTTCAAATTTTTCGCCGACTGCACTAGCTCTTTGTGCCATTGCAACTAAAAAAGGATCGTCAGGGGTGTCTTGAGCAGTTTTTTCGATACTTTTGATTAGGTTGATTACTTTAGTAGTGTCGCCACCAGGCTTATCTTTGATGATACTGATGGTATTAGCGTTAATTTCTATACTTTTTCAACTTTTGTCCTGTACTTAGGGAAAGGGTTCAAATTTCCTTATAAAAATAGAGATTTTAAAACTTGCCAAGTACAAAAAGTGGGGCAAAATTGGGGTAAAATCCTAATTAATCAGAATTTGCCAAAAAAAACAGACTGATTGAAAAGCCTGTAATTCTTGTATCTCAATGCTTTCATTTATATCGGAGCGGCGGGATTTGAACCCACGACCCCCACTACCCCAAAGTGGTACGCTACCAAGCTGCGCTACGCCCCGTGATTTATCACAGATCTAATATTACGAGTTTTCGTGGTTAAACGCAAGTCTTTTAGTTAAAGGGATAGAAGTATTTGGAAAAAAGAGATATTTATTAGTACATATCTATTGAAAAAAGCGATAAGTTAAACGGTCATTAACTAAAAAGTGGGCGGAGATAGCTATTATTGCTATCTGATCGAATTCTGGTAGCTGGCGTAGTTGCCTTGTTATTTCAAATCTATCTAACACTGGCATCACTAAATTTGTCAAATTACTAATGACATTAACTTTAAAGGTCACGTTACCAGAAATCGATACAATTAAACACCACCACAATTAATAGAACCTTCAGTCAGGCGATCGCCTAAGTTATTAGTACGATATGCTGTTAATACTATTCCACCATCTGACGTATTGCGATCGCAATTCTGATAAAGCCCGACAAATGGCGGTACATAGAGCAGATATTAGCGATCGCATTATCGATACAATTAAACCCATATTCATCAGCCCCACAGATGAAGTACCTCTGAAATGAGAATCAAAGCGTGATGAAATGGAGAAGTGAAACCAGAATTTCTTCCAGGGAAAGAAAAGGAGGCAAAATTGTAGCCAAGGTGATGGATTCGACCAAAGCTATTCTCATGAAGCAACGGAATAAGTAACTAATTATCCAGAATGAACGGGAAAAAATCAAGATAATTGAGAGGGATTAATCAAGAGATAAATTACTGATTAGATTTATCTGGTTAGTTAATTAATGATCCGTCCCAGCTTTAATTATCTTAAATAATTCTTTTATTGGAGCCAATTAGTAGACGTGGGCGTAAATAAAGTCACCATTCGTAAATGGTCAAAGCCTCACAGTGAAATGCTTGTGACTTCTGACTTCTGACTTCTGACTTCTGACTTCCGCGCAGCAGTACTAGTTTGCAACCAATGTTAGCTACCGCGCATTGATTAAGATAGAAATATTATTACGATGGGAACGCTATATGAGTGACATAATTCGGATTATTATTGCTATTTTGCTGCCACCATTAGGAGTATTTTTGCAGGTGGGTTTAGGTAAAGACTTTTGGATTAATATCCTGTTAACTTTACTCGGTTACATCCCTGGATTAGTTCATGCCATCTGGATCATTGCTAAGAAATAATCATAGAAAGAGGCGATTGCGCGACCCGTAGCCGACTGATCGCAATTAAGTCAGTTTAAATTTATCGGATCAGGGTTTAGAGATAGATTGCCTTTTTGACAGTTTACCGCTGATCTTAACCCTAGTTAAAGTGACAAGCGATCGGCTCTAATCCTACTTGCCGTTCACAAGGTTTTATGGCTCATTAAAGCTATTTTGTCAAGCATGTTGGATACAAAATTAACTGTGATTACTCTGAGTTAATCATGGTAAATTTATGGTGAATTCAAAATTACTTTTAAAATGGAAGATACGACTTAGTTCTGATTTAATGCCGTCCTTACTTTCAGATATGAGTGATTGTGGTATTCGTGATTCTATAAATCAATATCTTACATAATACTCAAAATTTTTACTTTTACCCTTTACTTTTTTCCCCGAGCCAAGGATACAATGCGAAATTAATGAAAAAAGAGTGAGATTAGAATTGAAAAAAACCTTTATTTTAGTTTCTGATTAGATAATGGTGCAAATCAAATCAAATTAAAGAGTATAAATCGAAAATAATCATGATACTCTCATGAAAAGTTGATCCTGAATTAGCTCATTTACAATTTGCCTTGAATTCACGATAAATGATAAGACACTGCCCACGTAAATTAGCCCACGTAAATTATTAGAATGGATATAAGAGTTGCAGAAAATCACATCGAAACAACTAACAATGCCAACCCTTTCAGGGTTGCCGTTTGCGTAATCACCTGCTTTCGTCCAGATGGACTGTCTAGATTGCTTGAGGGTATAGCGGCGCAAAAATTTACCAAAAATAGTCCCCCAGATTTGAGACTTGTGATCGTAGATAATGATGCTGAAGGTTCTGCTAAAAGCGTATGTGATAAGTTTGTCGCCAACCATGACATCAAGCTCGAATACGACATAGAAAAGCAAAGAGGTATCCCTTTCGCTAGAAACCACTCAGTCGATATGGTTAAGGATAATGTTGATTTTATTGCAATTATGGATGATGACGAAGTACCAGACGAAAACTGGTTAGACGAGTTGATTACAGCCCAGCAAGAATTCGATGCAGATATCCTAACTGGCCCAGTTGCCCCACATTTTGTCGAACCGCCAGCAGAATGGCTTCATGACTTCTTCGGCAGTGGCAATCTTCCTAATGGACAAAATCTACAGCATAATTATGGATATGCTTATACTAGCAATCTTTTTGCCAAGGCTAAACTGTTTCAGAATATTCGTTTTGACGAACAGTTTCGTTCCAATGGCGCGGATGATACCCATCTATTTATGCAGGTTTATCAGCAAGGTTATAAAGCTGTTTGGGCAAATAAGGCTCTGGTAACTGAATGGCTTCCCGCCAGTCGCACCAACTCGAAATGGCTGTGGCAAAGAGCTTACCGTCGTGGCAATGGGTTTGCATTCTGCGAATTAGTTCAAAGTCGAAACCTGGGAACCAGAATCCAACGATTTGCCAAAGGTAGCTTCCGTTTTGTACAAGGCGTATTAACCACAATCCTTTCTTTTGGTCGAAAAGCAGTATTTGTAAAAGGTGTTCAGACTGCTTGCTTGGGAGCGGGCATGATCACGGGTAGCTTTGGTAGCGTATATCAAGAGTATGAAACAATTCATCGAGTATAAGCTTCATAAATTATCTTCATTGAATATTCAAATATTTATTGAAAAAAAAGAACATACTTGCTCTCTGCTTTCTGGAGCAAAACTTTTGCTCTTTAATTGATTGCCCTTAAGTTATGGAACTAGAGTTTACTGGATTCATATTTTAGTCTGTGAAATTAGAATAGCCACAAAACAAAATTATCTGGCTTTTCCTTTCTTATTTATCCAAAATTTTATCTGCGAATTTTCACTGATTAACTATCGACATCTTTATGATTTCAATGTATTATATCTAAGACTTGGTAGTGAATATACTTAATGATTAGTACTCACGCTTCATCTTGAATTTATATAGATTTAAATTTTTGGTAATGAATGAGTAATTGAAGCGAATAAACAGTTAGAAATTATAGTCGGATATGGGTATAGCAATTATTACTGGTTCTGCTGGTTTAATAGGATCAGAAGCCGTTAGATTTTTTAGTAACTTAGGTATGGATGTTATCGGCATTGATAACGATATGCGTAAGTTTTTCTTTGGAGAAGAGGCTTCAACAAAGTGGAATCGGCAAAGATTAGAAAAGGAGATTGATAACTATCAGCACCGCGAAGTAGACATTCGAGATTACGATAAAATCAAGGAGATTTTTCAGCATTTTGGCAACGATATTTCTTTGATTATCCACACCGCAGCACAACCATCTCATGACTGGGCTGCCAGTGATCCCTTCTCCGACTTCACGGTTAATGCCAATGGAACCCTCAATCTTTTGCAAGCTACTCGTGAGTATTGTCCCGATGCTGTTTTCATTTTCACATCTACTAACAAAGTATATGGAGATCTGCCCAATTCTTTACCTCTTAAAGAATTAGAGAAACGTTGGGAAATCGATTCTGCTCATGAGTATCATCAAGGTATACCAGAAACCATGAGTATTGATCAATGTAAGCACTCTTTGTTTGGAGCTTCAAAAGTTGCCGCTGACGTACTAGTTCAGGAATATGGACGTTATTTTGGTATTCGCACAGCTTCCTTTAGAGGAGGATGTTTAACAGGTCCTAATCATTCTGGAACTGAGCTACACGGTTTTCTAGCCTACTTAGTAAAGTGTACAGCTATTGGTAAACCCTACACAATCTATGGTTACAAAGGAAAACAAGTCCGGGATAATATTCATTCTTCAGACCTAATCGCTGCTTTTTACGAGTTTTATAAAAACCCAAGAATAGCTGAAGTTTATAACATTGGTGGTGGAAGAGAAAGTAACTGTTCAATGCTAGAGGCGATTGAAATAGCTCAAGAGCTTTCAGGTAGAAAGCTTGATTATTCATACACCGAAGATAATCGTAGTGGTGATCATATTTGGTATATTAGCGACCTTGCTAAATTTAAATCTCATTATCCTGACTGGTCGCTCAAATATAACATAAACCAAATCTTATCCGAAATTTACGAGAATGGCGTAGAAAGATGGAATAACAAATGATTAATTTAGGAAAATATTCAATACTGGGTATCAACGTCAATGCCGTTGATTATGATTTTGCGGTATCAACAATTACTGATGCAGCCAAGAAAAAACAGGCTTGCTCCGTCAGTGCTTTGGCGGTACATGGTGTAATGACAGGTTTTTTAGACAGTACTCATGCTAGACGTTTAAATGGTTTAGATTTGGTTGTTCCAGACGGACAACCTGTGCGCTGGGCGCTATCTTGGCTTTATCAGCAGCAGTTGCCTGACCGAGTTTACGGGCCAAATCTGACGCTTAAAGTCGCTGAGTCTCTCACAAAGGAGGGATTGAGCATTTATTTGTATGGCAGTAAGACCAAGACTCTAGAAAAATTTGCTCACAATTTGCAACAGTTGTATCCTGGGCTGAAGATTGCTGGAATGGAAGAATCCAAATTTAGAAGGCTCGCGGAATCAGAGCGTTTAGAGTTAGTGGAAAGAATCAAAGCATCTGGCGCTAATGCAGTCTTTCTGGGACTGGGTTGTCCTAGACAGGAAACGTGGGCATATGAATATCGCAATCAGATCAACATTCCAATCTTAGCTGTGGGAGCTGCTTTCGATTTCCATGCTGGCACTTTGCCTCAAGCTCCTGAATGGATGCAAAAAGCAGGTTTAGAATGGCTTTTTCGTTTAATTCAAGAGCCAAAAAGACTATGGCAACGATACGCAGTTTTAAACCCGCTGTATGTTTGGCATATCCTGGTGCAATATTTGGGTTTGCGAAAATTTATTCCAGCCATGCCCGATGGTAAAGAGAAAATTGAGTCTTATGGCTAGGTAGTCTTTAGTTGACATTCCGCTACCTGAAGGAAGCGGATTCTTGGCTCAACCTAACTTATCTAGAACAGAACATTAAAACAATGAAAACAGTTCCCCGATAGCGGTTAGTCCTCAAGCTTTTTACTAATGTTGCAATTAGTCCGTTGCCGATTGCCCCTCGGTACGGCTTTAGATCAAAATCTAATTTAACTTCGATGCTTAAAGATTTTACCTGCTCACGCTTTCCTGAGCAGAACCCGATATCTTTAGTTTTCCAGGTACTGATTGCAGACTTGGTTTTTGCCTACAAGACTATAGTACAACAGTTCACCGTTCATTACCCTTTACTTTGTGAAGTTTTAAGGATTTTTTCAAACCGACAAATCTCACCCCTTACTCGGTAGATTTCAGTACACAATCGGCTTAAAAGCCGAGGTTTTAAACCCATCTATTAACTGATAATAATATCCAATAATATCCAATGATTAGATCTAAATAAGTTATAGATTACATAGGAGTGTGAATTAGAACAAGGGAGGAAAAGACCGAATGAGAAAGTTATCGCCAGTCTTTCCTCCAATCAAGACTATTTTTAGATTAGAAGTTTAGAAGTATTTTGACTGGCGATCGCTCTTGAACCAAGACGATCTTGCAATTCAGTCAACAAATTGGTTGATTAGCGATCGCAAATCACCCTGCTCTTGATTCAATAAAGCTTCCCCTGTTGCCACATCTAAGCCAGTCCAGTGCATCAACAAAGCAAGTTTAACTTTTTTCTGGCTCTTAATTAACAATTCTGCTGCTGCTTGGCGATCGAGATCCGTTAGATCACTAATGATCCGTAAGGCGCGATCATTTAATTTATCGTTGGTCACAGCAACATCAATCATGCGGTTGCCATAAACCTTGCCATAGCGCACCATCGCCCCTGTGGAAATGATGTTTAGTGCCATTTTAGTTACTGTACCTGCTTTCAACCTAGTTGAACCAGCGAGAATTTCTGCCCCAACCAATAAGCGAATATCGATATCAGCATTAATGGGCACTTGCTGGGCACTCACACAACTGATCGCTACGGTTGTCGCCCCCCTAGATTTAGCCTCTCCTAGAGCACCATGAACAAAAGGAGTTGTGCCTCCTGCGGTGATGCCGATTACCACATCTAAATCGGTAACTAGGCGATCGCTAATTGCCTGTGCTCCATCTTCAGGACGATCTTCTAGGGCTTCGGAACTTTTGACTAAGGCGGCAGCACCACCAGCTAAAATCCCTTGGACTAATTCTGGAGGAGTACAGAAAGTAGGCGGACATTCAGCCGCATCTAAAACTCCCAATCTCCCGCTAGTACCTGCACCAACATAAAATAATCTCCCACCCTGTTTAAGAGCCGCAGCAGCAACATCAATGGTTTTGGCTAAAGAAATTCGCGCACTGGCGATCGCTTCAATCGTCTTTTTGTCTTCCTGGTTGAATAGATCAACTATTTCCAAACTGGATAAGCGGTCTAGATTTTGACTATCAGAATTAATCTGTTCTGTCAGTAAATGTCCCCGTGACTGCAAACTATTCATATTTTTTAGCTTTGACTAAAAGATGTTGTACCCTTGCGGGACACCGCTACGCTTTTACTTGTTACTTGTTACTTTTTACTTTTTTTACAGTAGTCCTTCTAGTTGGCGACGAATGCGATCTAACTCGTCGTTGGCCATTGATTCGGCTTCTGGAGCAGTATCTTGCTGCTGTGGTTCTTCTTCCCAACTGAAATCCTCCACGTTTCTTTCGGGCGGAATTTCTAACTCTCCTGGCTCGATGATTTTGGGATCATAATCTGCTTGACGACAAAACTGCTCTACTTCTTCTGAATCAATTGCTTCTACCTTGGCTTCAGGAAAGTCCTGCGCCTCTAATAACCCAGCATAGCGCAGGGCATCGTCTTCTTCTTTGAACATCAAAATAGTATTGCGATCGCCCATTTGAACGGTGTGAATCCCCTCATTATCGGTTCCCGCATTGAATAGCAAAATGTATACCAGCATCTTAAATTAACGCTAATTCTATATTTATGCCAATTACAACATAAATCGCTGTGCTGAGTAAACTAAATCAACCGCCTTTCAATTTGGCACATTCCCCACAAAAATAAATAGAGACAGCGATTAGACCATCTCTATCTTGTAACATTTTGTAATATTATCTGACTGAATTTTAATGTTTTAGTGTTAATTAGTTTCTAGTCAGCCATTTTTGAGCATTGAGGCGTTGAATAGTATACATAACTAGAAGCTCCAAATTAACTCTTCTCTCGTCAATCATAAAGGATTCGATGGTGGTGGAAGCATTACCGTAGGTGCTACAGGAAAACGCTTTTTGACCTTTGATATCCCCCTCTGGGAAATAGATATTAAATTGGCGATCGCCATTTTGCCATTTACCGACTACTTGCCAGCAGGGTTCATTGGAATTTACTCCTTTGATGGGTACTCCTTGCTGCACAAAGGCGAGATCCACATCCCCAATTCCCTCTTTAGCCATCGCTTCTTTGAGTGTGGGAAGATAATGCTCTTGAATAAATTCGTTAAATGGCTTGTCCTCCAGCTTTGGCGGTTTTGCCTTTTTCGCTTTTGCTGCTGTGGCAGCGGGTTTCCCATCCGCTTTTTTGGCTGCGGGTGGCTTTGCCTGATCTTTTTTGTTTGTTTCCTCTGCCATGATCTACCAAATTTAGAGCGTAGTTCTATCTTATCCCAGCCGTCGGGGAAAATAAAGAGGCGATCGCACCTCGGAAAAAGAAGTAAGCGTCCCAAATTAGATAGGTATACATTGCGGTCAAGGCGATCGTAATTGCCATCTTTTTGACTGTGGCTACTCCTGCGCTTACATAAGCCAGCCAATAAATCATGAAGGGAGTTGTTAGATAACAAAAGAACCCATAGCCCAAAGATTTTAAAATTATCTGAATTAATTTGTGGTCAATACTGTTAGATATTTTCAGCACGATTAAAAGGGACAGGATGCCCGCTACAAATTGTACAATACTGTTTTTTAAGAGTAAAAATAAAATACCTTGATTATTTGGCGATTTTTTCATTAATTTGATAGCTCTCCCTTGACTCATCGATAAAGGAAGATACTTGTAATATTTAAGATTATGGGATAATTATACTTAGGTATTTCTATCTGTTTTTTAAAGAATCTGCGAAGTTTGAGGAGAAATATATAGTTCGGATGTAGTGATTTAATAGTGATTTGAGTTAAATTTTGCTGAATTCGATACCCTAATCAATAACGGTATATTGCAAACTTAACTAATCCATGTCTCACTTTTATTTCGATGCGGAAGAAAATGGTCGTAAATCTTTTGAGCTTCCAGGGTCAAAACCGCACTACAATCCAGATCGTCCTGGACAAGTAGATCATATTTTTCTGGATTTAATTTTAGATATCCCTAATCAGAGTTTTCAGGGAACTTGCACGACTACGATTACTCCTGTGCGCCCTGGTATTGGGCAGTTAACTATGGATGCAGTGGATTTAGAGATTGAATCCGTCTTAGTTGATGGGGTAAGTCAACAGTTTGATTATGATGGGTCACAAATTGAGATCCATTTACAGCAGCCTGCTACTACCGCAGCGATTAAAGTGGCGATCGCTTATGGGGTAGATCATCCGCAACGAGGGCTTTATTTCATCCAGCCCACAGCAGACTATCCTGATAAACCGACCCAGGTGTGGACACAGGGGGAAGATGAAGATTCTCGCTATTGGTTTCCCTGTTTAGACTATCCTGGTCAATTGACTACTTCCGAGATCCGAGTCCAAGTCCCCGCAGGTTTTAGGGCAATTTCTAATGGAGAGTTGATTAATACAGAGAAGGTAGCAGATGGTGTTGTCTATCATTGGTCGCAACAGCAGGTACATCCAACTTATTTAATGACTCTGGCGGTAGGAGACTTCGCTGAGATCAGCGATCAATGGCGCGATAAACCGATTACCTATTATGTAGAAAAGGGACGAGAAGCCGACGCCAAACGCAGTATGGGTAAAACCCCCCGCATGGTGGAGTTTTTATCTAATAAATACGGCTATGATTATCCCTATCCTAAATATGCCCAGGTATGCGTTGATGACTTTATCTTTGGCGGGATGGAAAATACTTCTACTACCCTACTAACAGATCGCTGTTTGCTGGATGAACGTGCGGCAACGGATAATATGCGGACTGAGAGTTTAGTCTTACATGAACTAGCCCATCAGTGGTTTGGAGATTTAGTGGTCATCAAACATTGGTCACACGCCTGGATTAAAGAGGGGATGGCTTCCTATGCCGAGGTGTTTTGGACAGAGGAGGAATATGGCAAGGATGATGCTGCTTATTACTTGTTAAATGAAGCACGTACCTATATTGAGGAAGATAGTTCTCGTTATCGTCGTCCCATAGTAACTAACGTCTATCGGGAAGCGATCGAACTTTATGACCGTCATCTCTATGAAAAGGGTGCCTGCGTTTATCATATGATTCGGGGAATTTTAGGGGATGAATTGTTTGATCGGGCGATTCAGAGATTTGTCCAGGATAATGCTCACAAGACAGTAGAAACGATTGATTTATTACGGGCGATTGATCAGGCGACTGGTTATAACCTGATGTTCTTGTTCGATCAGTATGTCTTCCGTGGTGGTCATCCTGATTATAAGGTGGCCTATTCCTGGGATGGGGATAGTAAACTCGCTAAATTAACCGTAACTCAAAAACAAGCCAAGAAAGATAATGAGAGTAAAGAGTTATTCGACCTCAAGATTCCTCTAGCATTTGGTTATTTGCCTAAAAATTCCACCCAACCTGAGTTTAAAACCTTCTCCCTCCGCATTCATCAGGCAGAACAAAGTTTCTATTTTCCTTTAGAGAAAAAACCTGATTTCCTTAGCTTCGACCTTAATAACAATTTCCTCAAGACTGTCACTCTGCAATATCCAGTTGCTGAACTCAAACAACAGTTAAAATCCGACCCCGATCCCATCTCACGGATTTATGCGGCGGGGGCATTAGCTAAAAAAGGTGGCTTAGAGGTAGTTAAAGCCTTGGCTAAATCTTTGACTGATGATTCCTTTTGGGGAGTACGGGTAGAAGTAGCCAAAAAACTCAGTAAAATCAAGCTCAATCAAGGGTTTGAAGCTCTAAAAGCTGGCTTAAAAGACAAGGATGCTAGGGTACGCCGGGCGGTTGTAGAGGCGTTGAGTAACTTTAAAACTGCTGCATGCTATAAAACTCTAGCTGAATATCTCAATCAGGGCGATCCTAGCTACTATACCGAAGCTGCTACCGCTCGTAGTTTGGGTGGCATGGTATCTGGTAATCTCAAGTCACAGCAACCAGAAGCGATCGCTTTACTCCAAACTATTTTAGAACAAAGAGCAGGTTGGAATGAAGTTGTCCGTGGTGGTGCGATCGCAGGATTGAGCAAAATGAAAACTTCTGCTGAGGCGGTAGATATTATTCTGGAATATACTAAACCTGGTACTCCTCAACCCCTGAGACTGAGTTCTATTCGTTGTTTAGGTACAGTATCCACTGGTCAAACTCCTGAAAAGCTAGGAGAAATCCTCGAACAGTTAGAGGCGATCGCTGGAGAGTCTTTCTTCTTAACTCAGGTGGCGGCTGTGGGTGCTTTAGGACAGATGCAAACTGCCCAAGCAATTACCATTCTTAATGGACTAGCAGACCAAACTCCCGATGGTCGGGTGCGTCGTCGGGCGGAAGAGGCTGTGGCTAAAGTGCAAAAAAACCTGGGGGCAGATAAAGCCGTCAAAGAGTTGCGTCAGGAAGTTGATCGGCTGAAACAAGCCAATCAAGACCTTACTAGCCGTTTGGCTAAGTTGGAAGCTAAAGCTAAAGCTACCAAAACCGAAGACGTAACTAACTAAAGACTAAAGGTTACAGATTACTCTGCCACTGAGCAACAGAGTAATCTGTATTTCTGGTTGGGAATTAATATATGGGTTCATTTATTTGACTTAAAAACTATTTTTTCGCAAGCAATATAATTAATAATTGATCCTAGACCAATACCAATTAAAGTATTTAATATATAATGTATTCCTAGCCAATTTATAATAGGAAATAGAATAAAACTTCTTGATACTATAGTTAATAATGCTGACATATGAAATAGAGGTATTTCTACAAAAACTATTTCTTTAAACTGCCATTTGCTTTTTGACCACACCCATTTTTTATAAACAAAGAATGTGAAGATCAAAGAAATTTCAATAGCAGCTAGATTAGCAAAATTCTCAAGGCTAGGGGTTTTAAAGTTCCATAATTCAATAAAAACATAAATCATGGCTATATTGAATATAGCTGTAATTAAACCACAGACAAGAAAGTTAAATATTTTTTTTTGCTTCAGCAGTTTTTCCAACATTAATTATTGTTTTAATCGATAGCCACCTTTTAATACAGTTACAATCGTACCTAAATAATTTTAAATTTGTTGTAATTACAAAAATTTTATGCCTATTTTCTGAGAAAAATTCCCAAATCAAGCTAAAATTTCAGCAACTTTTCTTTTATGTCACTCACATTTGAGTCAGTAATTTTTCCTGTTGCATCTAATTCAAAGTTTTGCTCATAAACAGATAAGTTATCGATGGTAATTTTGTCCCAGTCATAATTGCCTTCTATATATTTTTGGGCTTTTCTCGCCATGGTTGCTAGTTTCTCTGGCTGATTGACCGCCTGCTCTAAAGCTTTGGCGCAGCAATAGATGCTACCTGAATTGAATAAGATTCCGCGATCGCTACCAATCAACTGTTGATGAGGAGGGATATCACTGGCAACCACGGGAACACCTTCCCGCATCGCTTCTAACATCGCTAAAGGCAGTCCTTCGAGATCTGAAGGCAGGACAAATAAACCTGCACCTCGAACCATTTCTGCTAAACGACTACCTCTGAGTTCTCCTGCAAAAACAATATTAGGATTAGCACCTGATAATTCTTCAAGTTTACTGATATATTCTGTGGTATCACTATCTCCCCCTGTCAAAACTAATTTCCAGTTAGCCGACTTGAGCCTTTGAAAAGCCGCGATTAATAGGTCTGGTCGCTTTTCTGGTACTAATCGACCTAAAAATAACATATATTTGCCTGGTTCTAAGTTGAGAGATCGAACGCCAGCAAAATTGGGGTCTGAATTGGCATATACTCCTGGCCCATTAGGAATATAAACTGGGTTGACGTTATAAGTTTTTTCAAAATAGAATTTTAGTGCCTGAGAGACTACAACTATGCTGTGAGCATGTTGGGCTGCTACTTTTTCTCCCAGATTAATAATCCGACTAGATAACTTACCCCATTTGGCTCGCTGCCAATCTAATCCTTGGCAAGTTGTAATGATTTTGGCAGAGGATAGTAACCGAGGAATGAAACTAAATAAAGAGGGCCCTAGTGCATGGAAGTGAACTACATCGTATCCGCCGATTGTAGACAGAATAGCAGCAAAACAGGAATTTGTCAGGGCATCCATCCCTCGAATCGACAAAGAAGGGAGGCAAATTACTCGTACTCCATGATATTCGCGAATGGAAAACCAAGTCTGCTTGGTATAACTAGAACGAGAATACAAATCTACCCTATGTCCCCGTTTGATCATTCTGGGATAGAGTGCCTGGCAGTAATGCTCAATACCGCCTTGATTAGCAGGAAGCCCCTTGACTCCAATAACGGCTATCTTCATTTTGTTTTAATTAACGATTTTTATCAAAGAAACTTTTTTAAATAATTTTTAAATAGTTTTTAAACAATCAGTTTTTCAGCAGTCTGACGGTTTGCTAATCTATTGCTGGATGAGTTTTGGGACTCCCATCGTTCCAACATATTTTGATAAACTTCCCCCACAACTGTTTTGGCACTATAGGGTTTCGCTGTTTGCAAACATGCTCTAGAGGGATATTGTGCTGGGTGTTGTAAGATTTGTCTGAGAGCTGAAGCGATCGCTTGAGGAGTCCTTTCATGACAGACAATACCACTCTCGGCAGTTAGGAAATTTGGTGTTTCTCCTGAATTAGTCGTTACCACTGGAGTTCCCGAAGAAAGTGCCTCCAATACTGCCAGGGGCAAACCTTCATAAACGCTAGAAAGAACAAAAATACTACTAATTCGGTGCAGTTTAGCAAGCTGTGGTTGAGGCACCGCTCCTAGCATCGTTACTTTATCTGATAAACCACAATTAGCTATCTCAGTCCGAATTTCTGCTGCTAATTCTCCCGCACCTGCCATCAACAGATGAACCTTAGGTTCGTTTAAAGCAGCAAAGGCTTTAATCAACAACAGCGGATCTTTTTGGGGATGTAAACGACCAGCAAAAAGTATGAAGCGAGTATCTTTAGGCAGTCCCATTTCTCTAGCCAAGTTCTCAATATGACTTTCCTTGTCGTCATATAAAGGAAAAAAAACCTCTTCATCGACAGTATTTTTCAGGTAGCTTATGGATTGAGCTAGATCTGGATATTTCTGTTGATAAAACTCCGCTGTTTTTGTATGACAAGAATAGATGTGGTTAAATTGCTTGATCAAAAAGCTTTCTAAAGCAAAATAAACTTGGGGAAACTTCTGCCAGAGAATAGCATTATTACCCTCAGCAGAACTCATTTGCTTCTGAATATCATTTTGAACAAACAGAATTTTTTCTCCCTGCCAATTACTAGCAGCCAAGGCGGCCTCTATTCGATAAAAATGCATGAACTCAGAAGCAAAATTATGCTTGAATAAAGCTGCGGTATACTTTAAGGTTGTAGGAATTAGATGCCTAATATCATCATTTTCAACCTTAATTAAGGGCATGAATTGAATTTTTCGACCAGCAAATTCTTTTTCTTGCCACTGTCCAATTGTTGCATCTTGCCCTCCCGTGCCAATCAGTCTTACTTCCAACTCTGGTGGAGCATATTTCAAAAATGAGCAGATAAAAGTTTGAATTCCACCAATACTACTACGCCAAGGATCAAACTGATAGAAAATGGACAGTGTGGGCTTATATTTCATTATTAATCAAATTAATCTGAATGTATAGGAAATATTTAAGTTAAGCTGTTATGCATTTGTTTTGATCACTCACAAGCCTGGCTGCAAGGGGTCTGGACTTCAAAAATTCCAATTTAAATACGTGCCAGCTTATCTGGCAAATAAAAAAGCTTATGTTAAGCGCTTATGTTAATTGCTCATGTTGAAAAAAGGTACTTAAGTAGTTACACTTAGAAAACTACCATACATAACAGTACGTTGCAAGAGATACCAGAAGCTATCATTTACAATACAATCTAGAGGTAAAAATAGAGTAGCCTATGAATTCAACTTGTTTGAGCTTTTATTTTTAAGTTTTAAGACAAATATTTTTCGGAAAACTTTTTCAAATCTTTATCTTGTAATAGTTATTTTGTAATGATTTAAATTTTTCGCTTCGTTAGTTTACACTATTTACTCTAGGGAGTTTACAGTATTTAACAGTACTTAATTGTGGCGCTTGCTCTCTCGTTAAAGGAGTTTGCCAAAAACCTACTTAAACCTATGTTTACAAAACTATGCTTTAGCGGTATATTTTTGATTATCAATTACTAAAGGTTGAAGTCTTGTTTGATCAAACATTATTGGCTCTATTTTTATACTGAATATATTGAGCAAATTAATAGTCAGTATGAGATAACTTTTTTATAAAAAACAATATGATTAGGATTTTATTAGTAGATGATCAAAAAACAGTAAGAGAATCATTTAGAGCTTTGCTGGATTCAATACCAGACTTTCAAGTAGTGGGAGCTGTCGATAGTGGACGTGCCGCGATCGCGCAGGTAGAGAAGCTACATCCAGATTTGATTCTAGTTGATATTGAAATGCCTGACTTGGATGGGATTGCCACAACGCAAATCATTTGCCAGCAATTTGCTGGAGTGAGAGTAATTATCTTAAGTATGCATGATAAAGATAATTACGTAACGCAAGCGTTAAAGGCTGGAGCAATGGCTTATTTATTCAAAAATACTCCTGCTGAACAATTAGAGGAAACGATTAGATCTGTTTATAGAGGCTATGCCCAAGTTAAACCAGGGTTACTAAATCAAATTATTGCAGTCAGCGCCGAACCTATAGTTGTCAACTCAGAGAAAAATCGCTCAGTTGACAAGGTTTCTGCCAGCGGAACGATACAACAATCAGCAAGAGAGCTTCTCAAGCCAACTTCAGTTAATTCTCAAGGGAAAAAAAAGCCATTTTTTTATTTGAAGATCTGGTTAGTTGGCAATATTTTTCTCTGGAGTGCCAGCTTACTTTATTTAAAATTTAAACCTCCTACCTACAGTAGTATTTGGACAATCGCTTTACCAGGAACAGCCTCTTCCACTTCAATCAACCTACCAGAAATCGGACAAGCTTCTTCTCAGAATCAATCACCATTTAGTAACTTAGTATCTGATCCGAGAGAAAACTATAAATTGTTGGCTAATTCAGAGGATGTAGTTAAACCAGCAGCGGCAAGTTTACAGATGACCCCCAAAGAATTTGGTGAGCCAGTAGTAAAAATTTTAGACAACACTACTCTGATGGAGTTTAAGATTAAGGGTAGTACACCCCAAGAGTCTCAAGCCAAAGCGATCGCTGTACACCAAGCTTTAAAAAATAATCTCGATAGATTAAAAAACATAGAGTCTACCAAACCAGATCAAAACATCCTCAACAGGATTGAAGTAGCACAAAGTAGGTTAGAAAAAACTCGCCAAGAATTGGCAGATTATCAGGAAAGTTCAGGATTGAACTCCAACATTCAACTAGAAAATCTAGCTAATAGCATCGAGCAAATGCGGGTCGATTTAGCTCAACTAAAAACTCAACAGCAGCGTGCTCAGGGAAAATCAAATCAACTACTACAGAAAATCAAACTCTCTCCAGAAGAAGCCCAAGATGCTTTATCTTTGCATTCAGATCGCTTGTTTACTCAGTATCTAGACAACTATAGTCAGATTAAGACAGAATTAGTGAATCTCGAAGCTAAATATCTATCATCTCATCCCCTAGTAATTGCTCAACAGACAGATAGCCAAGCAGCAGAAGCAGCGCTGTTACAAAGAGCCTCATCTCTTTTGGGGCGATCGGTAGATATTACTACCCTGAGTCGGTTCGAGTTGAATGGTAACAGCAACCAAAACAACAGCCAAAAGGAAAATTTATTAGGAGAATTAATTAATTTACAGGGAGAAGAACAAGGATTAGAATCTCAGGCTCAGGAATTGAAGCAGCAGATCGCTCAACTGGAAACACAACAAAAACAGCGTTCTCGTTCTGGTTCAAAATTAGATCGATTAAGGAAAAATGTGCAGATAGCAGAAGCAGTTTATTCTTCAACTCTAACCCAACTAGAAATTAACCAAACTAATACTTCTAATCTCTATCCGCCAATTTCTTTGCTGACTCAACCCAATTTACCTATAGAACCCAGCTCACCTAAAACTACCTTCATCTTACTAGGTTCTTTGATGGGTTCATTCTTTTTAACTACAGCATTACTCTCTTTGTGGTGGCGCGATCGCCGTTCCTCTGATGCTTTATCTTGGGAGAACAACTCCAACCAAAATAATCATCGGGCTTTATCTAGTTCTGACGACAATATTATTCAAACGATTATAAAAAAATGAATAATATCACAATTAAACCCCAAAACTTGCCAGAAAAATTGATTTGGTACTACATAATTTGCACTTATCCTATTTACTATTTAGGAGGGCAATTCTTGCTTGCGCCCTTATTAGGATATAGTTTGGCTCTATATCTCTTTTGGCAGTGGTGGAATCAAACGGCTCTAACTCCCCCAGAAGAAAAAATTACTGTTCCCTTTACTGTTTGGCTGTGGATTGTGGGAATGCTAGTAATCGAACTTGCTCTAATCGTAGGACATTTCGATTTTGATTTGGGTTTAGCCAAAACAATTAGCTCATCAATCAATCGATGGCTCAGAAGTTGGGCTCTTTTTCCTATATTTATGCTGGTTGGAAGTCTAAATATTCGTCCTAAATTAATTTATCGGGCTATTAGTATTCTCTGTATGCAAAGCATATTTATGGTATTAATAGCTAGTATTTTAAGAATGCCCAATGTAATGTATACGTCTCCTCTGCAAGTTTTTGGTGGGGGGGAATTCTATAACGTGTACATTTTCGGTAGCTTCTTGGATAATGGAACTGAGTTTCGCTTGTACTTATTTGCTCCATGGGCTCCAGCTTTAGGTTTAGTTGCGACTATTTATTTTTTTTTAGCGCAGCAAGAAGAAAATCGTAAATTGAGCTTTTTAGGAATGATCGGTGCAATTTTGATGATAATAGGTTCTGCCTCCAGGCTAGCAATTATTTGTTTACCTCTAGCTTGGTTTTTGAGCTGGTTTTTATTGAATATCTCTCGCCCTTTAATCCAGTTACTAACTGGATTGGTTATTTTTTGCGGAGGTTTCTTAGCACCCACAATTATTAATGTAATGCAAGCTACTCAAGAGCATTTTTCCCAAAGTAGACCTGGTTCTTCTAAAGTCCGAAATATCTTGGGTAGAATTGCTATCTATCGTTGGCAAACGGAAGCTTTAGTCTGGGGACATGGAACAGTCGAGAGTCGTGGACCAAAAGTAGCAGGTCATATGCCTATTGGAACTCATCATACTTGGTTTAGTATTCTTTACAATCACGGTTTAGTCGGTTGCTTGAGTTTAGCAATCCCACTAGTTTGGAGTGTGGTCGAATTAATTTTCAAGGCTCAAAATTCTCAGATAGCTACAGTAGCTTTAAACATTATTTTGGTAATGATTATTTTCACTTTGGGAGAAAACATTGATATTTTAACTTACATTTATTGGCCAGGTTTAGTCATAATGGGCATCGCTTTTAAGGAAAATATCAATCCTTTAGTCTTCGATAAAAAGCCATTAATAACATAAGATTTATTGAAATTAGGAGTTTAACCAATGACTAAGGTTTCGGTAGTTATTCCCGCCTACAATTCTATGGCTTATTTGCCAGAGACGATCACGAGTGTTCTCAACCAAACCTACACAGACTTTGAAGTAGTAGTGGTTAACGACGGCAGCACAGACAATACAAAAGAGTGGGTATCTCAAATTGACGATTCGAGAATTAGATTAATTTCCCAAGAAAATCGGGGTTTAGCAGGAGCGCGAAATAGAGGTATAGAAGAATCTCAAGGTAAATATTTGGCTTTCATCGATGCGGACGATCTTTGGTCGCCAACCAAACTAGCCGAGCAGGTAAAAATACTAGATAACCATCCGGAAATAGGGGTAGTTTGTACTTGGGTTACTTATGTTGATGAGCAGGGCAACAGTACGGGGAGGATCGTCCAAAATCAACATGAAGGTCATATTTGGCACAAACTTACTGAAAGTAATTTGCTCGAATGCGGTAGCGTGGCGATGGTTCGTCAGGAATGTTTCGATCGATGCGGCGTATTTGATCGCAATTTGGGTTCTTTTGTCGAAGACTGGGATATGTGGCTGAGGATAGCCAAATACTATCAGTTTAAAGTGGTTAAAAAACCTCTGGTTTCTTATCGACAAATTGCTAGTAGTGCTTCTCGTAACTGGGAAGGAATGGCGAAAAGTTATCAATTAGTGGTGGAAAAAGCTTTTGCTACCGCTTCTTGGCAAGATTTGCCCCTCAGAAATCGCAGTTATGGCACTGCTAATTTAGTCTTGGGATGGAAAGCCTTACAGAGTTTGGCACAGGACTACAAACAGGCTAGTTACTTTCGTTCCCTCGCTATCAGACACGATCCTTGGTTATTCCTTTCTAAGGAGTACATTCGTTTAAGTATTGCGATCGCTATTATGCGTTGGTTTGGTGCAGATGGCTATCAAAAATTTCTTACTTTTCTATATGGGTTTCGTCGCAACTTAAAATTTAACAGGAATTAATTATTTTAAATAAAAATCATTATCTTTTTTAAACATGACTACTATTTCTGTGATTGTTCCTGCTTATAATGCCGAGCGAACAATTCTACAAACAATAGAATCAATTCAAGAACAAACTTTTAAAGACCTAGAAATTATCGTCATTAACGATGGTTCTAGCGATCGCACTTTGGAAATATTAGATACGGTTAAAGATCAAAGATTAAAAGTTTATTCCTATCCCAACGGAGGATTACCCACTGCTCGCAATCGGGGAATATCTCGTGCTACTGGAGATTATATTTCTTTTATTGATGCTGATGATTTGTGGACAAAAGACAAACTTGAAAAACAATTATTGGCATTGCAGCGAAACCCTAAAGCAGGTGTAGCCTATAGCTGGGTAATTTTTATGGTAGAAGATTCAGAGTTTCCTGAAAATGTTACTTTTGTCCCTGATAACAAAGCAAGTTTTTCGGGCAATATTTATCCTGACTTATTGTTAGGTAATTTTATTGGCAATGGTTCAAATATCTTGGCTCGACGAAAAGCTATTAAATCTGTAGGAGGATTTGAGCCTAGTCTAAAATCTTGCGAAGATTGGGATTATTATTTGCGATTAGCAGCAAAGTGGGAATTTGTTCTCGTACCCGAACCACAAATTCTTTATCGTAAGATAACAGGAACGATGACTTCTAAAGCCCATACTATGGAAGCAGAAGGTATGCGCGTCTTGAAGAAAGCTTATCAAACTTCTTTTATAAATCTTCAACAGCAAAAAAATAGAAGTTTAGCTGACTTTTATCTCTACTGTGGAGGACTATATCTTAATAGTATTTCTAGTTTTAAAGATATGACACAAGCTAGAAATAGATTTTGGCAAGCAATTCGTCTTTATCCACCTATTTTATTAGAAAAATACACTCAAATATTGTTAGCTAAGTTATTATTAAAACAAGCCTTACCCGCTAATTTTCTTAAGGTTTTAATTCCTGTATTTAAAAAACCTTTTTTAGTTAAAGACCCTCGAAAATAATTGAAGGCTTAGACTATAGATTCATTAATACAAATAAATGATATATAAATTAAAAGCAATATTTTCTGCAATATTTTCTAATAGATACATCCGCAATGTTGGCTGGCTAAGTATAGCAGAATTATTTAATCGCGTTTTTCGTTTAGGTACAACTATTACTCTTGCTAGAGTATTTAGTACAGAAGATTATGGATTAATGGCATTTGTCTACACTACTTTTGATATTGCCAGTGTTTTTACTTTAAAGCACGGCATCAGTGCTAAGCTTATTCAAGCTGAGGAAAAGCATTTAACTACTATTGCAAATACTTCCTATTGGCTTAATTGGTTTTTGTGCATTGGCATCTTTATTCTTCAGTGTGTAGCATCATTTCCTATTGCTTACTTTTATGATAATAGCAAGCTAATTCTTCCTCTTTGCACATTGGCTGTGATTTATTTGTTTTTTCCTTTGTTTATGGTTAATTCTGCCATTATAGAGCGGGAGAATAGACTTAAGGTCACAGCCATGTGTCATGCAGGACAGTCATTTATCAGCAATCTTTTAATCATTGCTTTCGCTTTATTAGGAATGGGAGTATGGTCGATAGTTTTGGCGATGATTTTGTCTACTCCTGTTTGGATTATTGTTACTTGGAAATATAGTTTTTGGCGACCACCTAAAAAGTTCAGTCTAGAAGGTTGGCAGGAAATAACTAATTTTGGCAAAAACTTGTTGGGGGTAGAAATTCTTAATAAATTAAGAATGAATCTTGATTATTTGATTGTAGGAAAATTCTTGGGAGTTGAAGCTTTAGGAATGTACTTTTTTGCATTTAATGCTGGCTCTGGTATCACGACTAATATTGCCTATTCCTTAAATTCGGCTTTATTTCCCCATCTTTGTGCGGTCAGAGAAGATAGAAAAAAGTTAAAAAAACAATACTTCAGTAGTTTGAAATCCAATGCTTTTATTCTAGTTCCCATAGTAATTTTACAAACAAGTTTATCTTCTTTCTATGTACCAATTATTTTCGGAGAAAAATGGATTCCAGCCATCCCTATCTTAATTATGATTTGTATTTCTGTAATCCCACGTAGTTTGGCTTGGACTGTATCCATACTGCTCAATAGTGTGAATCAAACTCACGTAAGTCTTTATTTAGATCTAATGTTTACGGTTATTTTTGCCGCTTCAATCTTGATTGCTATCAACTGGGGAATTTACTGGGTGGCAGCTTCTGTTTTATTATCCCACACCCTTGTTTTGCCTATCTTTACTATTTGGTCTATTCGTCATGTTTTTCATCATAAACAATAATAATAGTTAAAGCTGTTACTTTCCGTTAATTTTGTTTTTTGGCAATGGAACTTTAGTTATATTTACCAGTTGTATGTTAGGAGAGCAATAAATATTTGGAGCAGGCGAAATAAGAAGAAGATATAGATATATTTATTTTGACTCTTACTTATTTTTATACTGCATTAAGCTTTCCAGAGTATTAATTAAGTTACATTGATTCCAGTAATTTTTAATAAACGACTAGCATAATCAACGATTCCGCACTCATGCCTGACCCATTCTTTACCTCTTGATAAAAGCCAAGGTGTATTTTCATCTTCAGCAACTCGGACAATAGTTTTTGCTACTGCTGCTGGTTTTTCTGGATCTGCCGTCCATTCAGGAGCAAAGTGACTCAATATTTCACCGATTCCTCCACTATTAGAGCCCACCACTGGAACGCCACAGGCAATTGCTTCTACCACAGTACGTCCAAAAGGTTCTCGCGGAGCGAGAGTAACCACTACGTCAGCATATTTGTAGTATGATTCGATATTTATGGCAGGGGGAAGAATTGTCAATCTATCTGCAACTCCCATTTGCTGTGCTGCTGCCTGTAAGTCTCTACTATAACTGCCATCACCAGAAGTATCTTCACCAATAAATACTCCGTGGTAATTGTAACCCATAGCTTTCAACTCAGCTAAAACCGGTATTAATGCCCGAAGATTTTTGTCATTGAAAATTCCTGGTTTATCCAACCGCGAAGGAGTCAACATAATTTGACAATTAGAATCAACAATTGCCCTCAATTGAGACGGTGGAGAATTTATTGAAGACAAATTGTTGAATTTATCAAAATCAACTGGCTGATACAGTATTCCACGAATATCTTTAATAAATCGCCGAGTATTTCTTGCGGTAAATCTCGAATTGCAAATACTAGAAGCACCAAGAATAGTTAAAATAAATTTCCTAATCAAAAAACCAACAGGATTATAGGAAAGAGCCAGATCGTGAAAGAAAAAGTAAACAGGACGCTGACTCAAACGGACTGAAAAAGCAGCAGAGATAAAAACAGACATTAATTCTTTGGCAAGGCAATTTTCTATCATTAATACCCAGTGACTAGGTTGCTTGGCTAACCACTGAAAAGATTTTTTGATAAACTTAGCATAGGTTTTTGCTTCTATTAATTGAATAAAATTTTCTTGATCATTTGTTTGCAAATATTCTTCCAAGAAAGATCCAGATGGGACTAGTACTTTTACATTTTGATCGGCTTGGCAAATTTTTATTCCTTTAAGTAGTAGAGAAAGGGACACCATTGTGCCTCCAAGAACACTAGTTGCCCCGGCAGGTAAGATAATTAGCTTATTCATCATAAATTTAGTTAAACAATTGAGCCCGTGAAACGGAGTATCATTTACTTGTATTCGAGTTTTCAAGGGTATTATACAATTTCTCTTCTTTAAATAGGAAATACCGGAACTTTCTCCACTATTAGTAATACTACTATCCCCACATTTTTCACAAAGATATTTTGAGAGGCTAAAACTTTGGTCTAGTCAAATCCAACCAAGACAAGGGTGTCAACGGTTTGTAGTTTTTTTAAACTTCTATGTAAGCAGTATCCAAGACTTACTAAGCAAGTCTTTTGGAGACTGCGATTGCAAAGCTTGTGAAAAATGCAAGAAGTGCAAGAATAAATGTAATTCATCACCAGTAAATCTTTTAGCATTTTGATGCCACAAACTTGAAATTTATCCTTTAGAATGGTGCAGGCAATTTTTTACCTATTTTCCCATCGGTCTAGTGTAATATGCGAAGCAAAAAATTAGCGTTGCTACTCTGTCTATTTATCGTGGTAATTGGCTGCTGTTTTACCTACAGAGTAGATGCACGGTCTAAAAAACCAATCAATTCAATCAAAACCATCATTTACGACATGACCCCCCCACACGAGGATATACCCCATGGTGTTCCAACAAGTTTCGATTGGGCTTCTGGCCCTCGTATAAATATGGGAAATAATCCAAATGACTTTAAAGCTCTGATTGCCTGGGGACACTTGTATGAGGCTGCGGAAGGAAATCCGGCTAACAACACCCGAGTTCAAATCAAAAATATTCAAGCATACATGCTCAGCAAGCAGGATGGCAAATGGCATCTTCTACAAAGCTCAAAAAAGGTTGATGGTGCTGCACATCCAGAAGATTATGCGGAGAATGTTAGTAAACCCGCGGATATTCGTTACGAACAAGACGGTAGCGTATCGGTCAAGGCAGGTCAGGGGTACAACTATCACTTTTGGCCCGCCAGTGGGAGGATTTCTATTGATCCCAATGATGTAGCTGGCATCTATACCACTGTACAAGCACGGCTCATAACTGACAATCCTCAGCAAGCAGACGATAGATCTAAGGCTCGTTATCTACTTGGTATGGGCGGCGATTATTGGCAGAGCTTAAACGCGGATTGGGATAATTCCTGGACTACCGTCGGCGATATAGGCATTGGTAAATTTAAGTATGTTACAAAAAGGTGGCAGGCTTTTAATATGACTACTCTTTTACCGACTGAAATTCGTCGTAATCCACCCCCTCATTAGGTACTAGGGCTGTTTTAAACTTTTATCAGCGATCGCACTGTTAAATTTTACATTAACAATGCCGTAACTAAACTCAATGCTAAAACTCCCATTCAAGCCGTTCATCAAGCCTATTCACGAGGGTTACTAACTTCTATTATTGAGAGAACATAGTAACCAATATATTACTTACTGTTTGGCTCTCTTTATTAGATAAATTTCCTAATTTACGCAACAGTCTTGATTTATCAACAGAACGTATTTGATCTAAAGCAATACTGCTTTTTCTCGACTGAAAAACTATAGTTACTCTAGTAGGATAATTTTTAATAGTACTCGTAAGGGGTGCAATAATTACTGTTCTTAAAAGCTTGTTAATCTCATTTGGAGAAATTACAACACAAGGTCGAGTTTTTCTGATTTCAGAACCAATAGTTGGCTCAAGACTTACTACCCAGACTTCACTGCGTTGAGGATATGCTACCAAGTCCATTCCTCCTCATCCCAACTATGCTCTAAATAGTCTCCCATTAATAGTTCTTCATCTTTATCTACTCCTGCTGCAATAATGGCTTCTTCCCAACCTTGTCTTGGATTAGCAACAATCTGAGAAACTATTAAACGGTTGTCTTTCACTTCTAGGCTAACTTTATCCGTCAACCCACATTGTTCCAGAATTGCTTTGGGAATAATAATTCCTTGGGAATTACCAATTTTAGTGATCTTAGTTTCCATTAGTCATGAGTTATAACATCGTTATTACTTAATTATAAATTAATGAGTTAGGATAAAGTCTAAAAATACAAACAACGGGAGAATTACAAAATTCAAAAACTTGTCTGTATTTACAAAAAAAGGACAGATAAACTGTCCTCTTAAACGATACCTAATCAGCGAGTTAACTATTGTACATAGTAGTGCTATCATTAGGGTCTAGAGATTCTAAATTGCGGCGTTCTTCTACTACAGTAGTTTTCTTATTTCTACCAGCCAAACCAAATAATCCTAATAAACCTAACAATCCCAACCAACCCCAGTTTGATCTTTGCTCGATGGCAGCGGTAGTCTCAGCAATTTCAGCCTGTGCCTCTTCCGCAGCTTGGTTGAGATTTCTTTGAGCTTCAGCGGCGGTTTCTTCAATCTGTTTTTCTGCTTGGTTATAGTTACGTTCAATTGTGTCACCGGCGTTATCTAAACCTTCTCCGATAGCCTCGCCAGTATTCTCTAAACCTTGTTCTGCTGCTTCGCCAGTATTTTCGATACTATTACCAAGAGCTTTTCCTGCATCTTTGAGGTTTTCACCAACATTATCAATATTTTGTTCTGCTTGGTTTAAGTTTTGATTCACACTTTCTTCTTTTTCTTGGCTGAAAGCTGCGCCACTAGGTATAACTAAACTAAGAGCAATAATAGTTGTTGTAGTAAGTTTGGTTAAGTTCATAAAAAACTCCGTTTTATTTTTATATATCTATATGTTTGCGTTTAGACGCTGGCAAAATTGTCGGCGTCAAATTTCTGGGACATCTGGTGTTTATTTACTTCCAGTCCCAACTAGCAGAAACAAAAGCAATTTTTTCTTTATTTTTAATTTCTTTGTTTCTCAATAGCACTACTGTAGTTGTGTCAAAATGATTAATAGTAGATTTTGTATCAACACTAATTATGCTACAAGTGTTGTTTTATTATTACATCTAACTAAAGATATAAGTCTCATGTTAGATATCTTAGTAGTTATGAAAAACAATAAATTAAATTCTGTACTCCTATATAGATAGAAGTACAGATTAAAATAATGAACAGGTATTCTAGTTTAATTATTTAATAAATGTTGATCAATTAAATATCAAATAATTTCTTAAACCCGAATGTTTTACTGCCACTGGCGATCGCCTGATTCATCGACTCTAGCCTGGCGAATAACATCAGAGATTTCTTCAGCATCTTTGACGTGGTGTAAAACTTTTTCTGTTCCGTTTTCATCTTCTGCGGGGAAATATGTAGGAACCTTGACATGACCTGCAATATCCCAACTATCAACTGCTACTTGTTCTTTTTTCTCCTCTAAAGTTTTGGATTCATCGATTACATCGCCTTTGTTTACAGTGCGATGTCCTTTTTCGTTCGTTTGATTATCCATAATTAATTATTTTGATTTCTTTGATTAAATTCTTACTTCTCATTAAAAATTACTGAGAAAAAAATATGCTCTGGCTGTTGACAGAGATTCGGCTCTAACCATTGATAGATTGATTTATATGTAAAGATACAAGTGGGGGTTGAAGAAAAAAAGCAATATAGGTAATGTAGAAGTTAAGATGAGCCAGAAAACTTTACAGAAAAACCGAGAAAAATCGCTTTTCCTCTTCAAACTATGATGGCAGTTGTTAAAATTAGCTATGGGCATAAAATAAGCTTTTTCTTCACACTCTAACCGCCGATGATTCCTCGCTTGCCTCTCAGGAATAGTTTAGAAACTGATGTTGATCGCTTTCTCCAGGAACTTAGACATACGAACTTTTCTGGGGAAATTCGCGCTGATTTTGCTAGTCGCTTACTCGCTTCAACGGACAATAGTATCTATCAAATCTTGCCCCAGGCGGTGATTTTTCCCAAAACTACGGCAGATGTAGTAGCAATCTTTCAACTGGCAGATCAACCTGATTTTCAACGACTTACCTTTTCTCCTCGTGGTGGTGGTACAGGAACTAATGGGCAATCCCTCTCCACGGGGATTATTCTAGACTGTTCCAAGTATATGAATCAGATTCTAGAGGTGAACTTGTCAGAAGGCTGGGTTAGGGTGCAACCTGGGGTAGTGTTGGATCAGTTAAATAATTATCTCAAACCTCACGGGGTTTTCTTTGCGCCCAACCTTGC
>CBDUCX010000007.1:0-38828 GCA_965365755.1 uncultured Pleurocapsa sp. | reverse complement strand
CGATGTCGAGCTATTAGAAAATAGTAAGTCGGTCACCTTAGCTAAAAGTATTCGACGAATTGGTATTGCCACGTCTTTAAATAGTCGAGAAATACAAACAGCCTATGTTCGTCTTGGGCAAAGTCGTACATCAGTATTACTATTACATGGATTCGATAGTTCTCTGTTAGAGTATCGATATCTTTATCCTTTGCTAGCTGCAAAGCTGGAAACTTGGGCGTTGGATTTATTGGGTTTCGGGTTCACCCAACGTTTTCCCGACTTAGCTTACAATCCTCAAACGATTAAGGAACATCTTTACCGTTTTTGGCACACAATGATTAATCGTCCTGTGGTTTTAGTAGCTTCATCTATGGGAGGAGCTACGGCAATCGATTTTGCCATAACCTATCCTCATGCAGTGAACAAGCTAGTGTTGATGAATTCCGTAGGCTACAGCGGTAGTTTCTATTTAGGCAAGCTATTGTGGGAACCACTTGATTGGTTGGGGGTGGAGTTCCTGCGACAACGGAAAATTCAGGCTCTATTTTGGGGGAAGAACTTTGGTTTGATTGACCCTAAAATCGAAGATGTATTGCGCTGTGCTATTTTGCCATCGTTAATGCCCAACTGGGAGATAGCGATTAAAGACTTTACTCGTAGCGGTGGTTATTTCGATCTTAAGAATAAAATCCATTTAGTTACTCAGCCTACCCTAATCTTATGGGGAAATCGCGATGAAATGTTAGGTACGGCAGCAGCAGTGAAGTTTAAACAAGCGATCTCTAATTCTCAACTAACTTGGCTACCAGGAGTCGGACATACTCCACATTACGAGACGCCAGAAGCCGTAGCCAAATATATCATGGACTTGATAAATAGTTAAAAATTGAGTAAATTAGAGATTGAGGAATTCAGACACTTAGTTTAAGGGCATTAACAGGAACATCATCCCAGGAGTCTACAGTACGCAAACTAGCTACCCAACCATTTTGCTTTTGTTGTTCTGTAAGATTATTTTGCCAGTTCTGGTGACAATCTTGTGCAACCTCCCGATCTAGACAAGCAATGCAGGCATGGACTAAGCCACCTGGATCAATTTGTTCGTTCACCCATATAGTCATTTTTGACATCAGTTTTTTTATCAGGATATCTGTAGATTATTTAATTCGTATTAGATGCATTATCTTATAATCTTACGTGATTAACTAGCTATCGCTAATTTATCGGTCGCATCTAAATAATAAAGTTCTCCACTTCAAACTCTTCATCTAAAGAAACCTCGACACTAAACTTTTCACCAAGTTCACCAGTAAAGCAAAACTCAATCGTCTCTGTTTCACTAGCTTGGGCAATCATTACTGGGCGGTTGATTTGATCGACAATTACTAGTTCTAGTCCTTCAGGCAAATAGTCATCATACTGTTGATTACAAACTCTAACCGAAACACTAAATTCCGATTTGCTCTGAGGTTCAATGTTCAAAATCAAAGCAATAGTCTGGTTAGTATCTTGTCCTAGATGAACTAATTTTACTCGGCTAGCTTCTGGAGAAGAATGATGTCCTGGCGACTCAGCTAATTTTTGCTGACCTCTAAAGTTCATCGCCATCGGTGAAGCAAATAACTCATCTAGCTGTTGCCAGCCTTGAGCTAATGTCCCTGTAATCCAGCTACTCAAACTCGTCACCTGAATTGGCGTAGCACGCTTTTGCTGACTTAAATAGCTAGGGAATTTTTCTATAGATTCTAATTGATTTAAGGGGATCTCAGTTTGGTTTACCTGGCGCACAAACCCTAATACGGTTCCTGTTTTTAAAGATTCATCGAGCATGATGATCACATAGCCAATTCTTTCTGACCATACTTCTGGTGGAATGGTAACTGTAGTTTGACCAGCCAGAACTGCACGACACTCTAGTTTGCCATAACTGGGAATTTGTAAATCGGCAATATCCATCATGGTTTGAGCAATAGGATTCCAACTATCACTATGCTCTAAACTTGTTGACCAACCAATGAGATTAAGATAGGAGTTAATGGTAGTCACAGCCAAGGTATTTAGATAAACCTGCTTGGCTTTACTTCCCTGAGATTGATAGCGATGGAATTTATCAGCTTGAATATGAGCAATTAACGGAATATTAATTTGCCATCTTTCAGATTTGGGGTTTGAAATCATAATTCTCTTTTATTTTTTCTCTTTTCTCAAGCTAAATATCTAAAAATACTTTTTTAGTTCTGTATCTAGTAATGGAGCAAAGCGACGACACCAGCGATTGTAAAAGCTGCTTAGAGTAGGGACAGGTATCTCTAGTTGCTGGGAAATATTTTCCCAACTTTGACCTGAAAATTTTGCTAGGGCGATTCTAGTAAAATTAGCATCAGATCTATTTCTAATATGAGTAGTGCTGAAAATTTTATCAGGATCTTGGATTAGATATTCTCGTATAATTTGAGATATATCTGGTACAAATGCTGGCTGTTTAATTTGATCTAAAATTTGCGAAGATGGAATTTCAAACTTAGCATATTTGTTATGCATTTCATAACATTTTAAAACTGATTTGTCCAATTTAAAATTGACCCAATTCATGAATTTTCCCTGACCACGATTAGGATCGTATAATTTAATATTCAGGCAAATATAGCATAAGGTTTCAGTTACAGCTTCTTCATAAATAGTTTGATATAAACTAGCAGAAAACTTTTGAACATGAGGTCTACATAGTCTTCCTGATAGTTTAATCGCTTTGACTAATTCCGTTAATGCATAAGTTCTCAACTCACTATTTACTAAAAAGTTTTGAGCGGTCAAACCCATTTTTTTAAGCTGCTGATCAGTGAGTATTTTTTGAAAAATACTAGTTTGTAATTCATATAAATATCCAGGTGATAGTTGTTTTATATTCAAACTTGATTGGGATTCTTTATCTGACTTTGACAAAATCAAATATTGATAAAGATGATTGGTTATCTGCTCTTTTGCTTGGAGATATATATCTTGATAAACTCCTGTTAAAGGCGTACCATTAAACCGACGACATAAAGGTCGAGAGCGCAAAATTATGGCTGCAATCCGATTGATAGCAGATAATTTTTGTTGATTGCTACTGATAGTCGGAACCTCTAGCACAAGCTGTTTAATTAGCTGATGTCGCTCCTGTTCAAATTTACTGACACTACTCATTGACAACGGCTTGCTTCAAACTAATTAGTCTTTGACTGATCATTACTTCCTTCAATCTCGCTAAATTTATGGCTTATGTTATAAAACTTAATATAATTTCATTTCGACCAACTTTCTGATCACGGATAAATTTTCCTGTATAACCGTTGATGCCTAAGCTCGGTACTTAAAGAAAATGAAGCAAAAATTACCGTCATTCAACAATTCCAACCTGTTTGATTTGGCCTTAACTCATAGTTCCTACGCCAACGAACATCCTGAAGTTTCAGGAGACAATGAACGGCTAGAATTTTTAGGAGATGCTGTTTTAGGCTTTGTGATCGCCGAAATGCTCTACAGGATGTATCCTACAATTAATGAGGCTCAACTAACTCATTTGCGATCGCGTTTAGTTGATGAAAAACAGTTAGGCAAGCTCGGCACAGAATATGGGCTAGGAGAGTTGATGCGCTTAGGAAAAGGAGCAGCTAAAGACGGTGGTAGAAACAATCCTTCTTTGCTGAATGATACTTTTGAAGCTACTTTAGGAGCGTATTTTTTAGATGCAGGCATTGAACCTGTTCGTCAGTATATTCTTAATATTTTTCAACCTCTAGCAAAACAGTTAGTTGGCAGTTCTCTTCCTGCTCAGGGGAATAAACAAGAAAGTGTCAAACAATTCCAAGAAACCTTTATTGATAGTAAAAATCGCTTCCAGCAGTGGGCGCTGGCCAACTATAAAACCAAACCTGAATATCAGATTGTTGCCGAGTCAGGTCCAGATCATGCCAAGCAATTTACGGCTCAAGTATCACTTAATCGACAAGTCTACGGCGTTGGCACCGCTCACCGCAAGCAGGAGGCAGAGAAGAGAGCTGCCGAAGCGGCTTTGGACAAAATATCGCAGCATGTTGATCGGTTAGGACAAGTTTAGTTAATCGCTTGTAAGTAATAAGTCGAATACTGTCAGGTTTTCAAGTTAAATCAATGGTATCTTTATTTACGCCCAAGTCTACTAGTCGTGAAGTACAAAAGTTGTAATAAAAGTTACAAAAGCTGAGGACTCAGGAAAATTGGGGTTTAGAGGAAATGTTTAGCCGTCAAAATTCAATTACTGAAGTACTAGTAAAGTTTTACAACTTCATCTGTAAATAAAATAAACAAATATTTAATAATAAAAATGTCTAAGATTAATGCTGAGAAATAAATAAAATGGTATGATTTTATACATTACAGGAGAAAATTCGGACTATCCTGTATAAGTACCAAATTTTGGTACATTACAGTTCGTGGGACTCCAAAGGTATCAGTATTTACTGGTGCCTTTTTCTTATTAAATGGGTCTGTAAGATAAAAGTTACCTTGCAAAAACATTCACATCGGCTAATAGTAATATACAAAAAAATAACAAAAAATCTCCTCAGTGCTTTAACTGAACTTTTTTAAGCAATTTTGCTGAATCTGTGTCTTCGCAGGGAAATAAGGTCTTGGGCGAACTCCCCATAATACTGATAATAAGATCAATGTAATGTAATGTAATGTCAGGTATACAATATTCTAAGCAACTGATGTTGACGAATTGATTGCTCAGAATCATTGTTTGTAATTGTACTCAGTAATTATACTTAGCTTGGCTAAAAATATCTCAAAAGTGCTTTGCATGATAAGTTTTTAGTCGATTCTAGTAAATCTTTTCTTCAAAGTCGCTGCAAACGCCGAAAATTGTAGATAGCTCTCCCATAATTTATCGTTTTTCACAGCATGAAAATAGCTATTCTTTCACAAAACGCTAATCTTTACTCCACCAGGCGCTTGAGAGAAGCAGGACAAGAGCAAGGACATGACATGAGGGTTATTGACTATTTACGCTGCTATATGAATATTACTTCCCAGAAACCGACGATTGTTTATAAAGGTAAGCTATTAGAAAATTTTGATGCTATTATTCCTCGCATCGGAGCTTCTAGAACTTTTTATGGAACTGCGGTGGTACGGCAATTTGAAGTAATGGATGTTTTTAGTCCCAACGAATCACAAGCAATTTCTCGTAGCCGAGATAAACTGCGCTCGATGCAGATTTTAGCGAGAGAAGGAGTAGGATTGCCCATAACAGGCTTTGCCCATGCTACAGAGGATATAGATGGCTTAATTGAAACAGTCGGTGGCGCCCCCTTAGTAATTAAACTGTTAGAAGGAACTCAGGGGATAGGAGTTGTGTTAGCAGAAACTTATCAGGCTGCTAAATCAGTTATCGAGGCTTTTCGCGGTTTAGATGCCAATATCTTGGTACAGGAATTTATCCAAGAAGCAGGAGGAGCAGATTTACGTTGTTTCGTAGTGGGAGATCAGGTAATCGCTGCCATGAAGCGACAAGGAGCAGAAGGAGAATTTCGTTCTAATCTTCATCGTGGAGGAAATGCCCAAAAAATAGCACTGTCTCCTCAAGAAACAGACACGGCTGTTAGGGCAGCCAAAGCCATGGGGTTAAAAGTTGCAGGAGTTGATTTACTCCGTTCTAATCATGGTCCAGTAGTGATGGAAGTTAATTCTTCTCCTGGGTTGGAAGGAATTGAGAAGGCAACAGGCATCAATGTCGCTGGCAAAATTATTGAATTTGTTGCCAAAAATGCTGTGGAAGTAGACAATAGCGATTATCCTTCGGGTAGGTATCACGATCGCATCAAATATTAATTTAGGTTAAGTTATAACTAGGTGTCGAATAATATCATTGAAATTGCCAAAGAAACTGTCGCACCGGGCCAGTTACGCCGTTTTGAGCTTCCTGTTAGTCGTTTGGCGACTCAAACTTTAGTTTCTCTTCCTGTCACCGTAGTTAACGGAATTGAGCCAGGTCCTATATTGTGGTTGAGTGCGGCGATTCACGGTGATGAGTTAAATGGGGTGGAAATTATTGCTCAAATCCTAGGGAGAATAAATCCTCAAAAGCTACGAGGAGCGATCATTGCGGTTTCCATTGTTAACGTGTTTGGCTTTATTGAGCAGTCTCGCTATCTTCCCGATAGAAGAGATCTAAACCGCTCTTTTCCTGGTTCGGAAACTGGCTCTCTTGCTTCACAGCTAGCCAATTTATTTATGCGAGAAATTGTCGAGCGCAGCACCCACGGTATCGATCTTCATACCGCAGCGGTTCATCGAATTAATTTACCGCAAATTCGTGCCAACCTAGAAGATGAAACTACTTATCATTGTGCTAAAGCTTTTGGCGCACCTTTAATGATGCACTCTACTACCAGAGATGGTTCTTTACGCCATGCAGCAACTAAAAAAAGTATTCCAGTGCTACTTTATGAAGCGGGGGAGGCTCTTCGTTTTGATCCTCTGGCAATTAAGGTTGGTGTGGCTGGCATTCTGGGGGTAATGAATCATCTGGAGATGTATCACGATGAACTAGCCCCAATGGTCGGAACTTCTCTCGACAGTAGAAAAAGTAAATGGATTCGAGCATCCTGTGGTGGTATTTTTCATTTATCAGTTAATTTAGGGGATAAAGTCCTTAAAAAACAAGAGTTAGGCTTTATTACTAATGCTTTTGGCGAAAGACGGGTGTCTGTCCGCGCACAAGTAGACGGGATAATTATCAGCCATATTCAGAATCCTTTGGTCAATCAAGGAGATGCAATTATTCATATCGCAATTATTTAAGCTCTAATATAGTCTGTGAACTGCTGACTGATAACTGATAACTGATAACTGATAACTGATTTATGTCTCTTCCTTTTGATACTGTCTCTGCCCAGAAACGAATCGATCAGTTTTGGCAACTTCCTGCTAGCTTTGGCATGGAAAGGAATGCCTACCATAATTATCTTAACGAAATTGTAAGCGATCGCTATGCTCTGATCAAGGGCTTACAGATACTCAGGGATGAACTACAGTTTGCTGCTACTAGTTCTACGGATATGCATGTCTGTGGCGCAGATTTAAGCTTACCTAGTGTAGTTACCACTTTAGCCTATACTAACTGTGGCGATCGCATCCACCAAGGAGAAGTTACAAAACGTTATCGAGATGTAGTAGCGTCTCGTTTTGCGACTCTCTCGGAAATTGGCGAACTCAAATTAGAGGCATTTTTCCCCGCAGGAGGGGGGACCGACAACGGAGCAACTTTAGCTCACGTTACCGTAGCTCATCAGATGGATGAACCATTACGTAGAAGATTATACGAAGGTAATCCAGAGTCAATGGTATTGGTGGCAATCGATCTCAAAACTCATGTAGGACGCTTGAAAGAGGGAGAAAAGCGTGTTTATGGTAAAACCCGTGAATCTCCTTGGCGAGAACCCCGTCATGCCTGTGGTGCGATTGTGGGGGCATTATCTAACTATCATCCCCACAACATGATTCATCGTCGTATTCGTGACGATTTAGGCGAAAAAAACTTTCAATATCTCTCTACCCGCAAGATTTTTACTGATGATGGTACAGATATTACTATGGCCATAGCTGCGGCAATTGTCGCTATTCGTGGCATCCGCAATACTGCCATGGCAATGACCCAAGAGATAGACGAACGGGGAATAGCTCATCTAACCGCCAGCACTACTGTTAATCGTCCATCAAGGGATGATCTGGTCATTTATTTAGCAAGATCAACGGTGTTTAACGGCAAGGTACGGATACAAAGCTTAGGAACAAAAGCAGAATTATATACTGGTAAGTTAGTGAAGTACGCTGGAGAAAGGCGACTTTTATTAAGTTACAATCATTTGGATGGAGATTCTCTGCCTGTAGAAGAAATACCATATCAGATAAAGTCTTCAAATTTATGTTAAATAAATGTATCTCTATTTGCGCCCCTATCTACTAGGAAGTCTGTCGATGGCAAAAGAAGCTTGGTAGATATTGCCGAAAACATAGGTAAAGATCCTTACCCCAAACAGCTTTAGAAGGTAATACTGAATTAATGCAGAATGAAATGATTGTTAAAATTAGAGTCTTGGCAAACAAAAAAGTTAAGGCAATCCCATTAAGCTAAGAAGGACGAATTGTAGATGAATTATCGCCAAAAAATAATTAAATAATATTAGTAGATCTCAGCTTGAAATAGGCGATCATATTGGGGAGCATGTCAAATATGTCGATACAAGTGAACTATAGTTACGGGTGTTAAGGGTTACAGTCGATAAATTAGCTGCATAGTTCAAGCGTTCTTACAAAACTGACATGCTCCCATCATATTGTTTAAACATCAATGATATTTTTGGCAATTGCCAAAAATATCATAATAGGTTGTAATGATTGTCTCACAAGCTATTGAGATGATATCTAGCGAAAGAATTCTGACAGTTACAATTGAAATATGAATCATGTATAGGGTTAACAAAGAGCGTACTGGAGTATATGAGACTAAAGGTATTCGCGACTTAACAGGAATAAAGTGGAAGCTACAAATAGATCTGAATCCAGAAATAATTTCATCGAGTACTGGTCTTAAATGTCCTTTGGTTATTGCAGATAAAATTATTTATCTATGTAACAAAAAAGGATATTTGTATGCTATAAACTCTCAAATAGGAGAAGAGATTTGGCGAATAAAATTAGATGATACTATCTTAGATAATTTAATATTGCATAATAAAACTATTTATGTCAGTGGTAACAATGGATATATCTACGCCATAAATACAGAAACAAAAAGTATAAAGTGGAAGTCGACAATTAATTTTATTAAACAATCTAATCCAGTAATATACAGCGATCTTCTTTTGGGTAATAGCGCGGATGGTAATCTTTATGCTTTGGATTTAGAAGATGGTCAAACTAAATGGAGATTCAAAACAACTAGAGATATGCCAGTAACTCCTCCTGCACTTAGTAATGGAGTTGTATATATCGGTAGCGAAAATGGGAACATTTATGCTGTAGATATGAATACAGGCGAAGAAAAATGGAAGTTTGAAGTAGGTAAACTAAGGTGGCTTTTTTCAGTCCCAACCGTAATTGATAATGTAGTATATATTGGAGTAAATAATAGTATGATCTATGCTATAGATGCGGAAGTGGGAACAGAAATCTGGCATTGTCAGGTGGAGGATACATATTACTTTTCTCCGATAAGCCCATTAGTAGTTGACGAGGAATTTGTCTACGCAGGAATAGGTATTGGTTCTCTGTGCGCGATAAATATCAAGAGCCAGGAAAAATCTTGGCAAAAATTAAGTCGTGCTATTCAACGAATCAATAATATTTCACTAGCAGATGGAATTATTTATTGCGAGCGTGATGGAGCTATCAATGCGATAGAAGCAAATTCTGGAAATGATTTGTGGGAGTTTGCTGCGCCCGAACCTGACTGGTGGATCTTAAATCCTAAGCTCTGGCTGCCTCAGATTGTTAATACTCTAAGTAAAAGACTTGCTGGAAGCTCAACAATTCAATTTTCTTCACCTGTAATTGCTGACGAAATTATCTATACTTTCTGTGATAATGGATACCTCTATGCTATATATTGAGCTTAAGTATATAGTCATTCCAAATAGAAACCGTACGATCTTAATAAATACTATTCTCTACTACTTACTACCTACTACCTACTACCTAAAAAAGATAACTTAGAAGACACGGAAATTAATTGGAATGACTATATATTTTATAGGCGTTACTAAATAAATAATGTTTGTTGTAAACTATGAGAGGGTCACAAATTATCTGCAACCCTCATTGTTTATTGCATTCCTTTATTACATGGCTGAGGCTCTAGCTTCGGCAGCTTCGTCGGGATGAATGCCTAATCTAGTTAAATTGAGGCGATTTTTCTGATCGAAACCACGTATTTTAACCACAATTTCGTCGCCCACTGCTACCTCATCATCTACTTTGCCGACTCTACCTTCGGCTAGCTGAGAAATATGGATCATACCTTCTTTCCCCGGCAAGATCTCAACAAAAGCACCGATATCAATGATACGAGTTACTTTACCTAGGTAAACATCTCCTTCATTTAGTTTACGGGTAATATTGAAGACCATTTTCCGCGCCATATCTGCTTTTTCGGCTTCTACCGCGGCGATAATTACCTTACCGTCATCTTCAATATCAATTTTTGCTCCTGTTTGCTCGGTGATGGATTTAATGGTTTTACCCGAAGGACCAATGACCATGCCAATCAATTCAGGATCGATCTTCATCGTTAGTAGTCGAGGAGCATAGGGAGATAGCTCTTTTCGGGGTTCTTCGATCGCCTTAAGCATCTCTTCTAAAATATGGATGCGGGCTGGTAACGCCTGTTGAATTGCCTTGGCAATTACATCCATGGGCAGACCAGTAATTTTCATGTCCATTTGTAAGGCGGTGATTCCTGTATCTGTCCCTGCTACTTTGAAGTCCATATCACCCAAAAAGTCTTCGATACCTTGGATATCAGTCAGAATTCTGACCTCATCTCCTTCCTTAATAAGACCCATAGCTGCACCACTGACAGGTTTGGCTAGGGGAACTCCTGCATCCATCAGAGAAAGAGTTGAGCCACATACCGAACCCATAGAGGTTGAACCATTAGAAGACAGTACTTCTGAAACTACTCGTAGTATATAAGGAAAATCTTCCGCACTAGGTAACACGGGAACTAAAGCTCTTTCAGCTAGGGCACCATGACCAATTTCTCTCCGTCCAGGCGATCGCATGGGGCGAGTCTCGCCAACGGAATATGGCGGGAAATTATAGTGATGTAGATAGCGTTTTTCGTCGTCGAGGGTCAGATCTTCTCTAGTATCCTGAGCATCTCCCGATGTTCCCAAAGTAGCAATGGAGAGTACTTGAGTTAGTCCTCTTCTAAATAAGCCACTACCGTGGACTCGATTGGGTAAGACCCCCACTCTGGAAGTAATCGGTCTAACCTGATCTAGCTTTCTGCCGTCAACCCTAATGCCATCTTCTATAATTTGACCCCGCATCAGCTTTTTAGTTAGACTTTTAAACGCTTTGCCGATCGCTTTAGGGTCTTCGGTGGTAGCCACAGCTATGGGATCAGTTTCGGGCAATTCAGCGATCGCATCAACAATCTTAGTTTGCTTGATTTCGTCTAGAGCTTCATCCCGAGCCTTTTTATCCAAGTCATACTGAGCCAGGATTTTTTTGATGTCCTCCGTAGCGCGATCGCCAATATAGCTAGTTAAACTCTCATCTTCTTCGGGAATTTCTGGTGCAACTACTTCAATATCTAATTGTTTAATCAAATCCCGTTGAGCTTGAATCAGCTCTTGAATTGCTTCATAAGCAAAATCTACTGCTTCGATGACATCTTGCTCTGGTAGTTGGTTGGCACCAGCCTCGATCATCACTATGCCGTCAGGACTACCTGCTACGACAATATCTAAATCACCCTTATTAATTTCTTTATAGGTAGGATTGAGAATAAAATCATCACCCACTAAACCGACTCTAACCGCAGCCATTGGCCCATAAAAAGGGATTTCGGCCAGTAAAACCGCTATTGAAGCCCCAGTAACGGCTAAAACATCAGGGGGTACTTCTTCATCCATCGATAAAGTAGTCGCCACTATTTGAATATCGTCCCGCAACCAGTTAGGGAACAGAGGACGAATTGGTCGATCTATTAACCTGCTGGTTAAGATTGCTTTTTCCCCTGGTCTACCTTCCCTTCTAAAAAAACTTCCAGGAATACGACCTGCTGCATACTGCCGCTCTTCATAATCTACAGTTAACGGCAAAAAATCGATTCCCTCTCTTCCCTTCGCCCTCGTTGCAGTGACCAAAACTGCTGTGTCCCCTGACTGCACTAATACTGAACCGCCTGCCTGTGGTGCGAGCAAGCCTACTTTAAGCCGAATATCACGACCATCAAAGGATATCGACTTGTCAAATTCCTGCATTAAGTTTATGTTCCTTATTTTCTCGCTTCTTTTTCTCGTTGTCTGATCCTAACACTATCTGAATTGTTAAATCCTATATCTTGTAAGGCGACCAGACTATAGTTTTATGTTTATTATTTAAGTTATTTTAAGTAACTCAACATCACACAATATAAGATAACTATTCATTGTTGACTGTATTCGCTTCTTTGCATGATTAACTTCGCTACTAAACCTGTCCAACCTGTCTGATGAGATGCTCCTAAACCTGCGCCATTATCGCCATGAAAATATTCATTGAACATGAGCAAATCTTTCCAGTTATCATCGGTTTGGAATTTGGCAAAATCTCCGTAAACTGGTCTTTTCCCATTGTCTTTAGGCAAGAAAATCTTGATTAAACGTCTTTCTAATTCTGAGGCCACCTCCCAGAGATTCATCATCTTACCTGAACCTGTAGGACATTCCACTTTAAAGTCGCCGTCGTAATAATAATCAAACTTTTGTAATGCTTCGATTAATAAATAGTTTACAGGAAACCAAATAGGCCCTCGCCAGTTGGAGTTACCGCCAAACATTTTTGTGGGAGACTCGGCGGGTTCATAGGTTACATCGTAAGTTTCGTCCTCAGTTTCAAAGGTGTAAGGATGTTCTTGGTGATATTTGGAAACAGAACGAATACCATAGTCGCTGAGAAATTCCGTTTCATCTAGCATCTTTTCCAGTAAAAGGCGCAAACGTTCTTCGTTTACTACTGCAAGCAAACGACGGGAATCATTGTCGCATCCCTCCATACAGGCTAAGTTACGACTTAGTTGAGGACGTTCGTTAATAAACCATTGAACTCGACCACTAAATCCTGGTAGTTGATCGAGGGTTTGTTGCTCAATGGTAGTCACGGCAAACAGAGGAATTAAACCTACAAGCGATCGCACTTTAAGGTCTATATTATTACCATTGGGTAAGTGCAGCACGTCGTAATAAAAACCATCTTCTTCATTCCAAAGATCTGTCCCCTCTGTACCGATGTGATTCATGGCATCAACAATATACAGGAAGTGTTCAAAGAATTTGCTGGCGATATCTTCATAAACATCATTATCCGAGGCTAATTCCAAAGCAATAGTGAGTAAATCCAAACAATACATTGCCATCCAGCTAGTACCGTCAGATTGAGACAATTTACCCCCTGTGGGTAAGTTACCACCACGGTTAAATACGCCAATATTATCTAAACCAAGAAAACCACCCTGAAAAATATTGTTGTTTGCGTCATCATGTTGATTTACCCACCAAGTAAAGTTAAGCAGTAGCTTTTGAAATACTCGTTCGAGAAACTTTTTATCCGAACGTCCATAAATCTTTTGTTCGATAGTGTAGACGCGCCATACAGCCCAAGCATGAACGGGAGGGTTTACTCCATCGAAATCCCATTCATAAGCGGGCATTTGTCCACTGGGGTGCATATACCACTCGCGGGTCAAGCGTTCTAGTTGTTTCTTAGCAAAATCAGGATCAATCACAGCAAAGGGAATCATATGAAAAGCTAGATCCCAGGCTGCGAAGTAGGGATACTCCCATTTGTCAGGCATAGAAATTACATCGTCAGTATGGACATGTATCCAGTTACTATTCGTACCATCTTTACGTGATTCTGGGGGTTTTGGTTGGGCGGGATCTCCTTCTAGCCAAGTATCTACTACGTAATGATAATACTGCTTGTTCCATAACATCCCAGCAAATGCTTGACGTTCAACGTTTTGTAATTCCAGGCTTTTCTCATAAGGAGATACACGCTGATAGAACTCATCCGCTTCTTGTTGGCGTAATTGAAATGTATCGTTGAATATTTGTCCCAAAGGATTATCTAAGTCTGGCTGATCACAGAGTCGCAATTGGATAGCTGTAGTTTCTCCTGCTGCTAGTTCTAAGGTGTAGTAAGCTGCAAATTTTGTGCCAACATTATCTGGGTTCACTGCATCTTGTTTGCCTTCTACTACATATCGATGAAAGGCATCTTTAACATAAGGAGAATCATTTTCTTGGCAAGATAAACGTTGATAATTGGTATTGTTTTCCGTAAACAATAGAGGTGTTGCGCGGAACGTTTTTGCCGAATGATGAGCGCAATATAGCCATCTTTTTCCTAAGTCAGGATGCTGCGCTTCGATTACACTATAATCTTGAGACTGTTGGTATATTTTTAATTGAGGCTTGGCAACATCATAACCCCACGACCAGATATTACGAAACCAGAGGGTAGGAAGTAAATGAATGCTTGCGGTTTCACTACCTCGGTTAGTTACTTGGATATTAATCAAAATATCTTCATCGCTCTGCTTGGCATATTCAACGGTAACATCAAAATATTGATCGTCATCGAAAATCCCTGTTTCAATTAACTCAAATTCCCGATCTTCTAAACCCCGCTTTTTATTCTCATGTTCCAACTGCCAATAGGGAAATGCCTTCTGAGGATATTTATAGAGAAACTTCATATAAGAATGAGTCGGAGTATTATCCAAATGGAAATAATATTCCTTGGCATCTTCCCCATGATTACCCTGGGTATTGGTTAAACCATATAATCTCTCTTTCAAAAACGGATCGTTACCATTCCACATTGCCACAGAAAAACACATTCGCTGGTGATTATCAGAAATACCTGCAATGCCGTCTTCGCCCCAACGATATGCTCGATAGTGAGACTGTTCAAAACTAAAATAGTCCCAAGCCGAACCATCGGCACTATAGTCTTCTCTGACTGTTCCCCACTGACGATTACTTAAATAACAGCCCCATCTACGCCAATATGCTTTTCTTTCTCTATCTTGCTGTAATCTGATTTCTTCTTGAGTAAGTTTTTGGGGTTCAGGCATGGGTTTTGGCAGTATACAATTTTATGTTGCAATTAGTGTAAAGCGATCGCCGTAGGGATTTAATCTAACCAAGGATATAAGTAGCTAGCTGGGTGCAATTAAATATGACCCTCTATATTCAACTGTTCCCATCCCAAATGCCGATGGCATCCCGCAGGATGCCATATTACGCCGATTGTTTAGCCAAAAAAGCGATCGCTATACCCCAAAGCCTTCTTGAATGCCTGATCCAGACCTTGGCTCTTTTTAACTTTTGTTGGCTACGTTGTTAACCGCTATGCCTAGAACAGGAACACTAGCCATTCTTAATTGTTCAACCGCTTTCGCTAGCAACGTCTTATCCACCTTGCCCAAACCTGTAACCATCACAACCCCATCTGTCTTACTTGCCATGAGGTTAACATCTGCATAGCCGACCACAGCGCAGAGGTCATAGATGACTAAATCAAAATTTGCTTTAAGTTCTTCCATTAACAGGTGCATTTGTCCTGATGCCAGCATCCGACTGCTATCACGACACTCATCAAAGCCAGAGCTTAAAACGTAGAGGTTGTCATCTAAAGGTGACTTTCTAATATGCTGCAATGCCAAGCTGGGACTATCTTGATTAAGGATATTTTTCAGACCAACCTCAGATTCTAAACCCAAACTCTCCGTCAAGCGTACCTTACTGCGCACATCCGCATCAACTAACAAAACTCGTCTACCCATTGATGCCGAAGCCCGAGCTAAATTGAGTGCCACAGTAGATTTACCTTCTCCAGAAACAGCGGAGGTAATGGCTAAGGATTTTATATTAGTATCAAACTTCAAAAACTCTGAGTCAGTACTAAAGTTTAATAAACCTAAATTAGCAGCAAAAGAGCGAAAGGCTTCCACAGAAGAGGGAAATAACTCCGAAAAAGAAAGTTCTCCTGGTTCATCAGGTTCTCGATATAGGTCTGAGGATGGTAATTGTTTGAGATCTCCCGTATTTTGGGCGGGGCTTAATAAAGATAGTTGTCGCTTCTTGGGGGTGTGGGGAATATTACCGAGAATAGGTAGATTAGTAATCTCCTCAACTTTGGCTGAAGTGTAAACAATCTTCTGATATTTATCTAACGTTAAAGCTAGCCCTACTCCTAACAGCAAGCCAAAAGTAGAACCTAATAGTAGACGATTACTGGTACTAAGATCAGTATTATAAGGTTCCCCCGCAGGCGCTAAAAGTTGCCATGGTGCTTCTTGTCTAGCGGCATCGATTAACAGGGCATCTTTTTGTAGGGTAAATTGACTTAACTTAGTTCTAGCCTGATCTAATTCTTGTTGGAGCTTATTGTAATTATTAGCAACGGTTGACCAATTTTTTAATTGCGATCGCAAATTAACTGATTCTATTCGCGCTAGCCTTTGGCGATTTTCTAAGGTTCTAATCTCATTTACAAGCTTTTGTTGAATAGCTGTTCCTGCTTGCCTAATTAAACTAACAATCCTTTGCCTCTCATCCCTTAAAATCTGCATCTCGGCGGTTCGCTCAGAATAAATAGCAGATTTACGGCTAATCTCTATATCTATTTCCCTTAGCTGATCTAGGAGACCTTGATATCGGGGTGTAGCTAGCTCAATCGCTGTTGGGGAAGTAGTTGGTTGCGTCCGCAGTTCCCGTTCTAAATTTCTCAGCTTGGAACGCATCTTTTGTAGTTCACCCGTTACCTGATCCTGCTCTTGAGACATCAAGTTACTACGATCAGTAATAGGATTAAGAGAGATATCTGGTTCAATAAAATTATATTGATCTCTCAGACTTTGCATCCGATTTTCCAACGTATTAACTTGCTGAGCAACTTGAGGAATCTGCTCGTTGAGAACCGCAAGTCCTCGTTGAACTCCTTGAGAACGCTTTTCCGCACTATAGTCTAAATAAGTTTTAGTCAGAACCTGGATTACATCAGATACTCGTTGCTTATCAGTATGTTCGTAGCTAACGGACAATACATTCTTCTTATTTTGACTGTCCCGAATAAATTCTACGGTTAAGTCTTGCGTTAATGTTTGATAGTTAAGTTCAGGATACTTACTCTGTAGGGAATCGACCGCCTTATCAATTGTGGTAGGACTCTTTAATATTTTGAGTTGAATATCATCTAGCTCCACTGCGGTGATTGCTCCGCGAGTTTCTCCAGAATTGTCACCTGTTGATGTTACCTTAGTCTCAATATTGACGAGTTCTGGCAATAGCTCAAAGCTAGCAATATAAACTGGCGCAAATAAACGAGTTTTGAAAAAAGCTAAACAAGTCATAGCTATCGTAATGCTAGCAATCAAAGGTAGCTTTCTCATCACAGTGCTTTGCACATGACTCAGATTCAAACCTCCTTCCGTATTTTCTGCGGACGGAGAACCTTGAAAATAAAGTGTTTTTTGCTGCTCAAAATTCTGATTCATAAGTTTTAAAACTTGGTACTAGTATTCTTCTAAATAAATAAATTTGCTATATGTGAAACTACTGATAATTAATTGAGAGAGATTTTATTTTAATCTTCATCCATATATTTACTAGTGCAACAAAGAGGAAGAATAAGACTGTTAGCTTAAATTAATTTAAGCAATATATAACTATCTTATACTCTTCATCAGGCAATTGCTTTGAGTTAATTGACTATCTGGATATTTATACTTAAGTTTTTGGTTTACCCTAATATGTGATTTTAATTTACACTTAACCATTATAGATAGTAGTTTTTTAATCAAAAGATATCTTTACCAAAAACATCTATATTGAACTAGTTTTTACACTATCTTTATAAAAAACAGCCCTATTATAAGAAAATTGTTTAGTTGTTCTATGTAAGTTGACGTATACAAGTTGAATGAATAGCATGTATATATCACGCAAGTAAACTAATTTTAAAAACTCAAAAGTCTTGAATACATCAAATATAGAAGCAAACCTGTAAAAATACCTGCTCATTTTAGTATTTTTCAGTAATTCTAATTAAATTAATAATTAAATAAAAATTTATAAGCCAGATAAAAAGGCTTTTAAGTTTAAGTAACGAAGCTAAATTAAGGATTATGATACCAAAGAAAGAAGTAATTAATATTCCTCTGACTTGTGTGCCTTTTGACGAGCAAATGATGTTGATTTTGCGCTGGGCAAAAACTAGAGCGAGCAAAGCTGTTTGCTTGGCTAATGTACATATGTTGATGGAGGCTAGACGTAATCCTTGGTACAGAAAAGTTTTACATCAGGCAGATTTAGTTACCCCAGATGGTAAACCTTTGGTAATGATGCTGCGTCGTCTGGGAATTATGCATCAGAATCAGGTAGCAGGAATGGATGTTTTTGAGAACCTCTGCGGCTTAGCAGAAAAAGCAGGTATTTCCGTTTATTTTCTGGGCTCTACTCCAGAGATTTTAGACAAAATGAGCCAAAGAATTAGCCAAGAATATCCAATCTTGAAAGTTGCAGGGATGAATTCTATTCCTTTCATGTCTGTTGAGCAAATTCGTCAAACTAAAGATGAAAATTTGATAGAAGAAGTTAATAACAGTGGTGCAGGAATTGTCTTTGTCTGTCTGGGATGTCCCAAGCAAGAAGTCTGGATGTCCCAATATCAAGGTTCCATTAAAGGTGTAATGATTGGTGTGGGTGCAGTTTTTGCTATGTATGCAGGGCTTACTCCTCGCGCACCTCATCTGATTCAGCAGGTAGGAATGGAATGGTTGTATCGGCTAGTTCAAGAGCCGCGTCGCCTATGGCATCGTTATAGTTCGACAATTCCACCTTTCATGTATTTGGCTGCTAAGCAGTTGATGACGCCTGGCGTAGCCAAAAGTCTATTTTCTGGAACAGATATGACTATGGATATGGATGTAGAAAATCTCGATTTTTCTCCCGCCAAAATTGGCGATATTTTGATGCGCCAGAATCTTTTAAGTGCAGAGGAATTGAATCAGGCTTTATTGTTACAGCAGCTCAATCCCGATTTAAAACTCGGTGAAATTTTAGTACGTAATAATTCCTTATCTTTATCCCAATTGAAATTCTATTTAAAAAACCAAAATGTGAAATTTGGTCAATTATTGGTTGAGAAAAAAATCTTGAAAGAAAACAATTTACGAGAGCTTTTAGCAATACAAAACAATGCTGATAACAGACTAGGCAAAATTATTATTGAGCATCAAAATATTTCTCAAGAGCAGGTGGAAGATATCCTGATCGAACAATACCTAAGACGTAAAGGACTGTTTCTTGCTGATCCAATAAATCCTGAGACTGTCCCCAGGCGATCGCTTGATGTGGTTACGACTAGCCAAGGTTTTTAAATAATCTCCATTATTGATCCAATTCTCAACAACTAAAATTCATCTCTAAAAATTATGGTACTATTTATTATCGATCCTGGTGCAGATATCAACGAAAGCAGTACATTTGCACCCAACTCTTTTAAAATCACTAACACTTCGATAACTCAGAACATTACCAGTATTTCTCTGGATTTAAGTACGGCTATTTTTCCCGATATTGTTTATGACCCCAACGGTACAGCAGGAGATTCTGCTGCTAAAGATCTGGAGATTGATACTGTTCCCGCAACTGTAGGATATGTATCCCGTACTTTTTCTCCTGAGAGAGATGGCGGTCATGATATATTGACTCTCAACTTCAATGATTTTCAGCCTGGTGAAACTGTAGAATTTTCTATTGATACAGATCCTACTAGTACCAAAGGCGCTGAGCAATCAACATCCAAGCACTTTGGCAGTATATCTGGGTTAGAGCTTGTTGGAGCCACAGCAACAGTAACCTTTGCTGATAATACTACTTTGCAGGGTCAATTTTATCGCACTCCCGATAGTGTTACAGGTTCTCAAGTTCTGCTGACTGCTAACACCATTCCCGCACCTACTATTGAAGCAGTTGGTCTAGATGCAACAGCATCTGTAGCAGATGCTAACCAAACTATTAAAGTTACAGGTACTCCAGGTTCACAAGTATCTCTCCTAATTGTTGAAGGAGCATTATATATTGAAAATCCTGGCTTTGATATCGATCCCTTTGAAGCCAATACAGCGATCGCTGTAAACGAACTTACTGCTACAGTCGGTGCCAACGGTACTGTCGATATTCCCGTTACTTTGACCCGCACAGATGCAATCAATGGTGGCTTAAACTATATTGTTGCTAAGTATCAGGATGGCAATGGTAGTACTAGTGGGGTGTCTTCTCCTTTAGTGTTGGAATTAGATCCCACAGGAGTAGCTAATCAAGGAGATATACCAACTGCTACTCTTAATACTGCACCGTTGACTGACCTCGATCAACCCTACAGCTTCACCGTTACCTATACTGACGATGTAGCAATGAAGGCTGATACGATCAATTTTAACGATGTCACTGTAACTGCACCTGATGGAGTCACTGTTCTACCTGTTACTTTTGTCGGCGTAGAAGATATTAATGGCGATAAAACTGTGATGAAGGCTACTTACTCTGTGGCAGCACCAGGAAGCAATTGGGCAAATGGACGAGGAACCTATACAGTAGGGATTAATGCAGGAAAAGTAGGGGACACAGATGGTAATAAGGTAGCTGCTGGTGTCTTGGGTAATTTTATTGTCAATGCTCCTCACAGCATCTCCCCAACAGGTGTAATTCGCATCGAAGCCGAAGATTATAAAGCAGGTACTCTTGATGTTGCATATTTTGATTTTGAGGCAGAAAACTTTGGTGGTGCCTATCGTCCAAATGAAGCAGTAGATGTTGAAGTTACGGGTGATGTCGGTGGTGGCTTTAACGTAGGCTATGTTCAGGCGGGAGAATTTCTCACCTACGATGTCAATATTCCTGAAGCAGGAAACTACGAACTGATTCTACGGGTAGCTACCCCCGCAACTGAAGTTCAGAGCATTGGTGTGACAATTAGCGGACAAACCTACAGTGCTAGCTTTGGTAGTACTGGAGATTATCAAGTTTACCAGGACGTAGTGCTTCCCAACGTCAATCTGAATGCAGGACTACAGGAATTACGTCTAGATGCCCAGTCTAGTGATTTCAATATTAACTATGTCCAGCTAGAAGCCAAAGCCCCTGTTGTAGACAAAACAGCACCTGTGGCACAGTTAGATACCACTGCCTTAACACAACAATCTAATAGTCCAGCCGCAGCGATTTTTAATGTTACCTTTACTGATAATATTGCCATCAAATCGTCAACTATCGATGCCAATGATGTCACCGTTACTGCACCTGACGGCACAGTATTACCCATCGCTTTAGTTGGTGTAAATGCGACTGGTAACGGAACTCCCCGCATCGCAACTTACTCGATCGCCGCACCAGGAGGTACTTGGGATAACGCTGACAAGGGAAACTACACTGTTACTCTTAATGCAGGAGCAGTTAGTGATACTAGCAATAATGCGGCGGCTGCCAGCAGTCTTGGTAGCTTTACGATTGATGTTACAGGGGGACAGACCACTACAGGAAACACCATTCGCATTGAAGCTGAAGACTATAAAACTGGCAACAACGGTGTTGAATATTTTGATACCAGTAGAGGTAATTTTGGTGGCGCACACCGCTTTGAAGATGTAGATATTGAAGCTACAGGAGACGTTGGAGGTGGATCTAATCTTGCTTGGATTGAGGCGGGAGAATTTCTCACCTATGATGTCAATATCGCTACTAAAGGTAATTATGATCTTGTCTTACGAGTAGCTACTCCTGGTGGAGATACGAAAGAAGTTGATGTTGTTATTGGCGGAAAAACTTACACCGCCAGCTTTAGTAATACTGGGGGATGGCAAACCTACAAAGATGTGGTTATTTCCAATGTCAGTTTAAACGCAGGAGTCCAAGAGCTGCGTCTGAACATGAAGTCTAATGGTTTCAATCTCAATTATCTTGAGTTAGTCGAGAAAGAAGCTGGCAACCCAACAACTGGAGCAATTCGTATTGAGGCTGAAGACTACAAGGCGGGAACTAATGATGTTGAATATTTTGATTTTGAGGCAGAAAACTTTGGTGGCGAGTATCGCCCTAACGAACCTGTAGATATTGAAGTTACAGGAGACGAAGGCGGTGGTTTCAATGTCGCTTATATTCAGGCTGGGGAATTCCTAACTTATGATGTCAATATTCCTGAAGCAAGAAATTATAATCTTGTCCTTCGGGTAGCTTCCCCAACACCAGAAGCTAAAAGCCTCGATGCTGTAATTGGGGGAAAAACTTATACGGCTACCTTTGATACTACTGGAGACTGGCAAGTTTACACCGACGTAGTCATCAATAACGTTAACTTAAGTGCTGGGGCACAAACATTACGTTTAGATTTTAACTCTAAAGATTTTAATCTTAACTATATTGATCTAGTACCAGCAGAACCTGTCGCCGATGCAATAAAACCTGCCGTTAAGTTAGAAAATACTCCTGATGATTCAGATACCGTAGTATTAAATCAACTGGCAAGTAGTGCCACCACTGCTAAGTTCTCTGTTACTTTCAGCGATAACATTGGTATTGATGTTGCAACTATTGATGCTAGTGATGTTACCGTCACTGCGCCTAATGGAACTGTTGTACCTGTCACTTTAACTGGAGTAAATGCTACTGGTAATGGTACTCCTCGCACTGCGGTTTATTCTCTCGCTGCCCCAGGAGGTACCTGGAATGCTGCCGACGTAGGTGAATATACTGTAGCAATCAATGCAGGAGCGGTCAGTGATACTAACGGCAATAAAACAACTGCCAAAACCATTGGTAAATTGGCGCTCGGGGTATTAAATCCGGCATCGGATGGAGTTATCCGCATCAATGCAGGTGCAGATGTGGATGCAGTTGATTCATTGGGTAAACTTTGGCAGGCTGACAGTAACTTTACTGGTGGTCAAGCTATTGCGCCCGTTTATAACCCGATTGATAACACGAAAGATGATTTTATTTATCAATCTCAACGTTCGGGTACTAATTTTTCTTATGGTGTTCCTGTTCCCAACGGTAACTACAATGTAAGTCTTTATCTTTCTGAATTAAACTTTACTGATTTTGGTTCGAGACTATTTGATGTTTCTCTAGAGGGAGATACTGTACTTAATAACTTGGATATTTACAAGTTAACGAACAATGCTTTTCTAGACGGTGAAAATGATGCCAATATTGTTGAGCTACCTAATCTAGCGATTGTTAGGGATGGTGGACTCAATCTTGAATTTACTTCAACCATTTCCGATGCAACCTTGGCAGGAATCGTCATTTCCCCCGTTGAGAGCGCACAAGTTTTGATTGAGGAAAGCCAACAAAGTACCTCCGTAGCTGAAGGTGGTAACACAGATACTTACCAAGTATTGCTCAACAGTCAACCGACTGCTAATGTCACCATAAATTTCCAATTAGACGGTCAAACTACTGTCGATAAAACTAGTCTGGTGTTTACTCCTCAAAATTGGAGTGTTCCTCGAACTGTTACAGTGACTGCTGTTGACGATACTGATGGCGAAAGTTTCCATACCTCAACTATTGGACATACCATTTCTACTACGGCTCCTGAATATAGCGCTTTAACTGTACCGACCGTCACCGCTAACATTGTTGATAATGATTCAGCTGGAGTCAATTTCACTCCTAAGAAAAAGATTGATGACTATAATGACTCAATTGGCAATAATGATGGCCCATCTACTGCTGCTTGGGGGCCCGATGGTAGGCTTTACGTTGGTATAACTAATGGACAAATTAAAGCATATACTTTTGATGATGATTATAATGTCATCGACACCCAAACCATCAATACATTAGCGGGAGAAGATAACAAAAACATTACAGGTATTGCTTTCAATCCCTTTGAAAACACAGGTGGTCAGCCCAAAATCTATGTTTCTCATAATCAGTTTTACGCTAACGGAGATGCCTATGCCAAAGAAGGTGGTTTTAATGAACTGACGGACTTTTCCCCCTATAGTGGTCAGGTGTCAGTATTAGAAGGGCCTAACTTTGCTACGTTTACCCCTCTGGTAGATAATATTGGAGTTTCTAATCACGACCATGGTGTTAACGGATTAGCATTCGACGAAAACGGGGATTTATTGATTACTGTCGGTAGTAATACTAATGCAGGCATTGCAGATGATGCTATAGGTGGTATTGATGAATCACCTTTTACGGCTGCCATTCTCAAGGCAGAAATAACCAAGCCAGATTTTAACGGTAACATTCAATATCAACTACCTGCTGATTTTGTTGTTCCTGAAGGATTAAATTTGACTAAACCCGACGGTTCTCCCGCCAGTCCAGAGGAAAGCCAAGGATTTGGTGGAATTGTGGATGTGGTTCCTGGAGTCGATGTATCAGTCTATGCTAGCGGTTTACGTAACCCCTATGATTTAGTCTACGCTACTAACGGAATTATCTATTCAACTGAAAATAGTGCCAATGGCGGATTTGGTGATGTATCTCTCGATGCTACTACTCAAGAGCCTTATCCTGCTGGAAAGTCAATAAGTGATGAGTTAAATATCATCGAGGAAGGTAACTATTATGGTCAGCCTAATCGTAATCGTGGTCAGGACGATCCTCGCCAAAATACCTATTATTTCTTTGACGATCCTACCACTGCCGATCATACTGCGCCTATTGCTGAGTTTACTTCTTCTACCAATGGAATTATTGAGTACCGCTCAAATACTTTTGGTGGGCAATTGAATGGTAATTTGATAGCACAAAGATGGAATGGCTTCCTCTATAACGTTGAACTATCAGAAGATGGTAGAGACGTATCAAACATTAGCTTACTAGAAACTGATGTAATTAACGATCAAGGAGTATCAGAGACTAAAAATCTTTTAGAGGGTTTAGACGTGGTCACGGGGCCTGGTGGCGCGCTGATCAGCATTGATCATAGTGACGGTGCAGTGTACGTCTCAACTCCAGTTGATGACTCTATAACTAGTATGGTGGCATATGATATCTCTGATTGGCGCGCACCTGCGACTGGTGGTGGTCAGTTTACTATTGGGGGAACTAACTTCTCTGGATTATTAGCCGATACTAGTGTAACCATCGGTGGAAAAACAGCTACGATTACATCCGTTACTGAGGAAAGAATAGTCGGTACTTTTCCTGCTTTTGCTCTCAACGATCCTATTATTGGCTCTACAGAATATACAGAGGATAAATTACTGGATATTACTGTTAATAGTGATGGACAAGTTTCCACAATTGCAGATGCCTTCCAACCCCTATTTATTTAAACTAAATACTTAGTTTGAATTTAATTAAGCTTAATCACCTCTGCTTTTTATAGCGGGGGTTTTTATTTTTAATATTCAATAGATATAGTTCGATCTTGATACTAGTTGAACAAAGAATATTTGCCAAACAAAAATACAAAGGTTATAACTGAAAATATGTATTTATAAAGATTTTAATTCATATTACTTGTTTATATTAGGCTTTGAAAATAAGCATTATAAACTAGCTATTAACAGTCGGTTTTCTATAAGTATTTAATGGTTATTTGCTATTTATGAATAAATTTTTATCTAAGTTTTTCTACGTAACCAAAGGTAAACATAAAGCTTTTTTAGCAATTAGCTGTTTATTTGTTGTCAGTTCTGTATTTGAGATGTTAGGGGTTGGTTTGATGGGGCCTTTTGCCGCAATGGTAACTGACTCTAGTTTTATCAAAAATACTAGCTGGTTAAATGCTATATATGAAAAATTTTCTTTTGATTCAGATCAACAATTTATCCTTTTCTTCGGTATATTCACTATTATTGCTTTTTATCTCAAAGCAACATTAGGTTTTGTTTCCCAAAAAGCGATCGCGGAATTTTCTCATAGTCTAAAAGGTAATTTATCTTCTAAACTAATGAAGTCGTATTTGTCGGCTCCTTATACTTTACATTTAACTAAAAATTCGGCTGATTTAGTTCAAACTGTAGTTACATTTACGGATCGTTTTTGTATTGGACTAGTTTTGTCTTTACTCACAGCCATATCTAACGGTGTAGTGATTATTGCTTTAGTTTCTCTGTTAGTTTCCACCAATGCGGCTGCTTCGATTGGAATCGCGGTGGTTTTATTAGTTTCCCTAGCGGTATTAAATCCTTTAAAAGAAAGGCTTGCTCGCTGGGGAAAAGCTGGTTTTGACGCTTCGGCAGAAATGATTCGGGTTTTGAATCATGGCTTAGGTGGACTTAAAGAAACCAGAATTATTGGCTGTGAGCCTTACTTTGAAGCTCAAATGGCGGAGGCTGCTAATAAATACTCTAGAAACATGGGATTGGCAGACAGCTATGCTAATTTACCCCGCTATGTAGTTGAGGCAGTAATCATCAGTTTTCTGATTATCTTTGCCTTTCTCTTTGTAACGTTCAATCAAGGTAACACCCAGAATATAACTTCCATTTTTGGTATCTTTGCGATCGCATCTATCCGCCTTTTACCGGCTACGGGTAATACTATTTCCTGCATCAGCGTTATCAGATATAACATTCACTCTCTTGATTCACTTTATGCCGAACTTAGAGAGGCTGAGAGATTTGAAGCGGAAAATAAAGACTTAAGTTTGCCACAGTTAAATAATCAGCAGCAAGTAAAGCTGGAGTTCCAAAAACAAATCTCAGTTGAGAATTTAGTATACAAATATCCTAATGCGGAAACTAATGCTTTAAACGAAATTAATTTAACCATTGAAAAAGGACATTCCATTGGTTTGATTGGTAAATCTGGTTCGGGTAAAACAACTCTAGTAGATGTGCTGATGGGTTTGCTTTCTCCTAAGAGTGGAGATATTTCAGTTGATGGTGTTTCTGTTTACGATAAATTACGAGCCTGGCAGAATCTAATTGGCTACGTTCCTCAGTCTATCTTTCTCATTGATGACACCCTAGAAAGAAATATTGCCTTCGGTGTCCCCGATAATCAAATTGACCGTCAGCGGTTAGAAAAGGCAGTTGCCGCAGCCCAGCTCACTGAAGTTATTGCCAGACTACCGATGGGTTTAAACACTACCGTCGGCGAAAGAGGAGTATTACTATCTGGAGGTCAACGTCAACGGGTGGGAATTGCTCGCGCGCTGTATCACGAAAAAGAAATCTTGGTATTTGATGAAGCAACCGCAGCTTTAGACAACGAAACCGAAAACTTAATTACCGATGCCACTAAGGCACTTTCTGGTAGTAAGACAATCATTATAATTGCCCATCGTCTCAGTACGATTGAACATTGCGATCGCATCTATCGCTTAGAACAGGGTAGCGTCACTCAGTCAGGTAATTATCAAACTGTGGTGTTAGATCAATGATTCTGATGGCGGAGTAATCCTTATATGTGCATTTGATCAAGCTTAGGAATTGACTAATTTTTCCGAATTAAATTAATTAAAAAATGAAATTAGCATACGTCACAACCTATGATTCAACCAGATTAACAGGCGCGGATGAATGGTCTGGAACTGGATATCATATTGCTCAAGCATTAGAATCACAGTCTATTGAGCTAAATTATATTGGACCACTAGAAGATTCCAACTGGTTTCAATTAATACGTAAGCTCAAGCGTCACTATTATGAATTTCTCTATCAAAAAAATTACCAAAAAAATCCCGATCCACCGACTTTAAAAAATTATGCTCGTCAGGTTGAGCACAAGCTTTCACCTCAAAAAGATGAAATTGTTTTTAGTGCTACGGTTGACCCCATTGCTTATTTAGAATGCGATCGCCCGATGGCTTTCTGGGCAGATGCCACCTTTGCAGGCATTGCCGATTTCTATCCGCAATATAGTAATTTACATCCAGATGTCGTTCGTGATTGGCATCGAATGGAACGTTCAGCCCTAGAAAGATGTCAGCTAGCAATTTATTCTTCAGATTGGGCAGCACAATCAGCAATTGAATTTTATCAAGCCGATCCTGACAAGGTTAAGGTTGTTCCGTTTGGCGCAAATATCAACAGCCAACTAGATTTGGCTCAAATTAAAGATGCAATTGAAGCTAGACCTTCAGATGTCTGCAAACTGCTATTTATTGGTGTTGAATGGCTGAGAAAGGGTGGAGATGTGGCATATGCTGTAACCAAACAACTCAATGAGACTGGTTTAACAACAGAATTAACAGTAGTAGGTTGCCAACCAGAAATTGATGAGCCAATTCCCCATTTTGTCAGGCCATTGGGCTTTATCAAAAAGTCGACAGCAGAGGGCAAAGAGCGCCTTACCCGCTTAATTTTAGAGTCTCATTTTCTGATTTTGCCTTCGGTGGCTGACTGCACACCCATGGTTTTTGCAGAAGCAAATTCTTTGGCTGTTCCCTGCTTATCAACCAAAGTAGGAGGTATTCCCAGCATCATTCACGATGAGCAAAATGGCAAGCTGTTTGCTTGTGATGCCGACAGCACAGAGTATTGCGACTATATCACAAGTTTGTTTTCTAATTATGCTCAATATCAAGAATTAGCCTACGCCTCCTTTAATGCTTATGAGTCTCGGTTAAATTGGCGAGTTGCAGCAGAAAAAGTCAAAAGTTTATTGAACGAAATTATTTAATGTTTATTTTCAATTCCAGTACTTTTAATCATGATCATACCTAAGATATATTTTTACACCACTTCTACCGAAGGTCCTCCAGAAGGAGCTTATTTTCAGGATTTAATCATTAATTTAGCAACAGGATTTCAACAGTTAGGAGTCGAATTCTATGCCAACTATGATTATTGGCGAATATCTCCTGATAGCGATCGCACTCTGCTCAAGCATAATCCTGATATTACCCACTACGATTGCGACATAGTAGTCTTAGAACGTCAATATTACGAGAAAAATGGCTGTTTACCAGAAGGCTTATTTTCTCCTTCTCGTCAATATAAAACGGTTTATTTAGATTGTAATGACGGTATTAGAACTTTATCCTGGTTGCCTGAATTCAAAGATTTTGATTTCATCTTTAAAACTCACTACTCTAAACATACTAAATACCCTGATAATTTTTATCCTTGGGCTTTTGGTCTTTCGGCAAGAGTTATCGCCGAGCTTCAAGAGGAAAAACCTTGGATAGAAAAGCAGCAATCTGTACTGGTAAATTTCCGTAATCAAAAGTTCAGTCATTCTTTAAGAAACTATATTCAAAAATCATTTGTGCCTCTAATTCAAGAGGTGATGCCAATCAATGCGGCATCGGATAATGCGGCAGACTTCCCCCAAGACCCCTATCACTACTTGCGCTGGGCGCAAACAGGTAGAAGACATTACCCGAACTACTATCGTCGCCTACTCGAATCTCGCGCTTGTGCTTGTTTTGGCGGATTCTTCTTAGGCCCTTGGTTTACCGATTACCATGATCGAATTTCCTACTATCTATGCAAAATCATTAGCATGCTGGGGATTAAAACTAACCGCATTGGTCAATGGGATAGTTGGCGTTTATGGGAATCGATGGCAGCAGGTTGTGTTACTTTCCACGTTGATTTTGAGAAATATGGTTTTGAGCTGCCTGTAATGCCTGAAAATTGGCGACATTACGTTGGTATTGATTTAGATAATATCGCTGAATCTATTGCCCGAATTACCGAGCAACCAGAGCTTTTAGAGCGTATTGCTGCTAAAGGCAGAGCTTGGGCAATAGAAAACTATGCTCCTAAACCCACTGCGATCCGCTTCTTAGAAACAGTTGCTGATCTCAAAGCTGCGGATCTTAATCAACTTCAACTGGAGGTGAATTTAATAAAATGAGTGCTCCTATATTAGTCAGTATTATTATTAACAACTACAACTATGATCGCTTTTTAGCCGAAGCAATTGATAGTGCTTTAAATCAAACCTACGAGCATATCGAGGTCATTGTGGTTGATGATGGTTCAACGGACAACTCTCGTCAGATTATCGCCGAATATGGCGATTACAAAGCTAGCCGAAGGCATCGCATTCTGCCGATTCTGCAACCCAACGGTAAACAGGCAGCAGCATTCAATAGTGGCTTTGCACGCAGTAAAGGAGAGATCATTATCTTTCTTGATTCTGATGATTATCTCTATCCCCAAGCAGTTGCCGAAATTGTTAAAGTTTGGCAACCAAACTTGGCTAAGGTGCATTATCGCTTAGACGTTGTGGATGGTGTCGGGAAACCCCTCGGCTATTCATCACCCCAGGGGACTGCACCTCTAGACCGTGGCAAGGTATGGCAAACATTGCTGGAAGTAGGATGTTACAACAGCACTCCTACTAGTGGAAATGCCCTCAATCGTCGGGCTTTAACTAATTTATTTCCCATACCAGAGCAATATAAACTCACCGCTGATGATTACTTATCTTTTCAAGTCCCTTTCTATGGAGATGTGGCAGCAATTGAACAACCCCTTGGGGTATATCGCGTCCATGATAGTAACCAGTGGGCTTTAGCTACGGTCACAGGAGATCGCTTTAAGCGGTTTGTCCGTCACGATCTGCAAAATTTTGCCTTGCTCACTAAAAAAGCCCGAGAGTTAGGCTATCAGATTCCCCCAGACTTGGAGCAGCGTTCTATTGGTCGTCTGTGGTCACGCATTATCTCCTTGAGACTCAATGCTCAAACCCATCCCGTGCAGAGCGATCGCTCCTATCAACTAATTTATCAGGGTATCAGGAGCTTATGGAAATATTCTGAATTTAATTTTCCCAAACGCATCTTTTATAGCCTGTGGTTTATTTGGGTGGGTTTGATGCCTTTGCCTCTGGCTAAACCAGCAATTTCTTGGCTTTTCGCTCCTCACCACCGTCCTAAATTAGTTAGCTGGACAACCAACAAGTTGAGGACTCTCATGAGCTAGAAACTATTTTGATTGCACCAATATCCTAAACCAAATCTCCTTAGATCTACGGTTGCGACATACTTACCTTTGTTAATACAAAAATACTATTAGAATTAAAAAAATCAGATGATGTTTAATTTAAGCCCCAGCCCCAGAAACCGCCTTTACACCGACCTCAATAGTTACACTCAGTTCTTGGGATATGTCCTGGGAGGAAGGTTTATCAAGAGTAAGAAAGATATTGAGGGTTTCGAGCATGAGCTGCGTCTAAGATTTAGTTCTCGTTATGCTGTGTGTGTTTCCCAATGTCGAGTGGGAATTTACTTGGCAGTCAAAGCCTTGATCAAACCGGGACAAGAAGTGATCCTGTCTCCCTATACCATTGCCGACGTAATTAATATGGTAATTTTTGCAGGAGGTCGTCCTGTATTTGCCGATCTTGATCGCTCCACTTGCAATATCTCGGCGACGGAAGTTGAACAGTTGATTACTGCTAATACAGGAGCAGTGTTGATCACTCATTTACATGGAGTTGCTGCTGAAGCCTATCGGATTAAAGAAATTTGCGATCGCGCTAATATTCCGCTGATTGAAGATTGCGCCCAATCTTTCGGGGTAGAAGAGCAAGGTAAACCAGTAGGCACAATTGGCGACGTAGGAATCTTTAGTTTAGAGATGCACAAAAACCTACCTACCTGGCGTGGTGGCGTAGTTGTTACCGAGCGGGAAGATGTCATGGAGACTATTCAAGCTGAATTACCGACGTTCATCACTGATCCACTGCCCTTAGTAGCTGCTAAAGTGAAATCTGGACTAAAACATGATTTAGTTACGTCTTCTGTTTTCTTTCCCTTCATTTATCCAATTTTACGCTTTAGCTTGTTGAAAGACGTGGAAGCGATCAATAAGAGTACTCGCCGAAAACCCCAGGAGAGTGAAGTTGCATCTGAACTACCCGAAGTTTATAAATCATATTACACTTCTTTCCAGGCTCGTATTGGCATGTCCCAGCTTAAGGAAGTTGATGCCAATATTGAGAAGAGAATTGAATACGGTCGTATGTATCACGAAGGCTTGAAGGATATAGAGGGACTGATCTTGCCACCGTTGCGTAATGATAAATCTATTACCTATCTTTGGTATCCCCTCCAGTGTCCTGACCGAGAAGCATTACGCCGATTTATGTTTGAACAAGGTCGAGATATCGCTCTAGGTCACTTTATCAATAATGCTGATTCAGCTACATTTGAGCAATATTATCGTGATTGCCCCAATGCTAGAGCAGTTGCTGATGGATTGGTTTACTTACCGACCTATCCTAGCTATTCCCGTCGCGATGTCGAGAAAAATATTGAAGTTATTAAACTCTTCTTCAGTTCTCAAGTGAGCCAGAAAGAGTCAGAAGCAAAGCAGGAAAAAGTTTTGCTCGCCAATTAAAGATTAGTTCCCTTTAACCTTAAATTTTTTGATTCGTCACCAGAATGGTGACGAAATCTCTCCCTATACAAGATTTACCGAGTTTACTTATGCTAATTAATGCTGAAACAATTCAAGATGGAGACATCATCACTTCTGATATTGTGGTAGTTGGTGCTGGTCCAGCAGGAATCGTGCTGGCTTTAGAATTAGCTAAGGCAGGATTTGAGGTTGCACTGCTAGAAAGTGGTCACTTAGATTTCCATCAGGCAGCTCAAAATTTAGGAGATGCTAGTTATTTTAATCAGCAATTTCACGCACCCATGTCTGAATGTACTCGCCGACAAATCGGTGGTACATCTACTATTTGGGGAGGACGTTGCGTACCTTACGACCCGATAGACTTTGCACAGCGTAAACATGTTGCTCATTCTGATTGGCCCGTAACCTATGAAGAGATGTCGGCTTATTTTCAACGTGCCAGTGATTACTTCTTATGTGGTCAGGCTGAATTTGACCTCAATAATCTTGACCACATTGAGCAGAAGTCAATTGTCCCAGGTTTACCCGATGAAAATGTACTTACCTCAACTTTGGAGCGATGGTCACTACCGACTAACTTTGGCAAGGAATATCTCGCTCAGTTGAAAGGATCTGAGGGTATTAAGTTATTTTATGGCTTGACCTGTACGGAAATTGTCACGAATGAACAGGGAGAGAAGGTCAAATTACTCCAAGCAAAAACTCTTAGCGGTAAAAATATCAATATTAAATGTCAAAAGTATATCTTGGCAGGGGGGGCATTAAATAATACACGCTTACTCATGGCTTCTGATAGTAAGCATCCTGGGGGAATTGGCAACCATAGTGGATTGTTAGGCAAGTTCTATATGGGGCATCTCTCAGGGGATATTGCTAAGGTTAAATTCACTACGCCCCCCAAAGAAACGATTTTTGGCTTTGATCGAGATTCAGACAAGACTTATATTCGGCGACGTTTTTCCTTTACCCCAGAATTTTTGCAAGAGCAAGAACTCTCTAATACTGTGGGCTGGTTAGGTGCTCCCGATTTTGGTGACTTCTCCCATCAAAATGGTATTTTGTCTTCTGCTTACATTGCCTTGAACCTTCCTATCTTAAAGAATCGTCTTGGTGCTTCTACAGCTATCAGAAGAGCAGCGATTGGTAAAGACAAAAGGATTTATTCCCCTCACATCATGAACATCATCAAAGATTTTGGTGAAATACTTTCCTTTATCCCCAACTTTGGCTATGGACGATTCATAGCTAAGAGAAAAATTCCCGCGCTGTTTGTTTATAGTGCTGCTAATGAATATCCCCTGCACTATCACAGCGAGCAGGTACCCAACCCCGATAGTAGCGTTAACCTTGGGGATGAGACAGATGCTTTAGGAATGCGCCGACTAAATATTGACCTGCGTTTTACCGATCAAGATATCGAAAGTGTAGTTAAAGCCCACCAACATTGGGATCAACACTTGCGCCAGCACGAGTGCGGTTATTTAGAGTATTTGAGTGACGATCTCGAAGCAAATATTTGGACACAAGCTGGAGATGGATTCCATCAAGTGGGAACGACTCGGATGTCAGAGCATCCCAGTCAAGGTGTGGTGGATGCAAACTGCAATATCCATGGATTTGATGATCTATTTGTTGCCAGCAGTTCTACTTTTGTGACTTCAGGACAGGCGAATTCTACCTTCATGATCGTGGCATTTGCTCTGAGATTAGCAGATTATCTCAAAAAAGATTTGAGCCACTAAAGTAAATCTCCTTTATAAATTTAAAACTTTATTACAAACAGCTATTTTTAAAGATGTCTAAATCAATTGGAGCAACTAGTAGCTTAAAGAAATCGATCGCCGAGGGTGAGGATTTCTGGGCAGAGAAACTGGCAAATTTGCAGCCACTTACGATTCCCTATGCCAAACAAGGAAGGGCAAAACATCAGGATTTCACCGAAATAATTACTTCAGTTAACGATGAGCTAGCTACTCTACTATGCAGCTCTTTTCCTGGTTGTCTGGAGGCGGATATTCTGTTTACTGCTTTTATGAGTTACATGGCTCGAATCAGCAGCACGGCTTGTTTTGATATCGGATTTACTGATGTTGAATTAACTCAAGAGATGGTTAATTTAGAAGGCTTATTCACAGCCTATATCCCTTGTCGTATGGAGATCGACTTAGAGCAAGATTTTCGGCAAATATTGAAATCTGTGCAGAATCAGCTCGAATTTGCTAAACAGCATCAAGGTTATGCTCTGGATCTTGCCACTAGAGAGCCGATTTTAAATTTACTTCCAGGATTAGATAGCGAAAAAATACTGCCTGTAGCTGTTGAAAGAGTATCGAGTCTGGAAGATTCTAGAGTGAATCAACCTTTTGGGAGCAATTTTACCTTCACCATTCCCGATGATGCTCAAGAATGTCGCTGGCAATTTGACCCTGAGATTTTAGATCGTGACCATATTACTCGAATGTGGACTCAGTTTGAGACTCTATTGCACAGCATAGTTCAAAATCCTGAACAATCTCTGGCAAAACAATCTCTCTTGCCACCAGAAGAGCGAGACAAAATACTTTGGGACTGGAATCAGACTCAAGCTCATCCTACCGAGGAGAAATGTATTCAACAACTGTTTGAAGAGCAGGTGGAACTTACCCCCGATGCGATCGCAGTAACCTATAAAGAACAGCAGTTAACCTATCGGGAACTGAATAACCGAGCTAATCAATTGGCTCATCATTTACATTCTTTGGGTGTTGCTCCAGAGGTATTAGTTGGTTTCTCTGTTGAGCGTTCTTTAGAGATGGTAATCGGACTTCTAGGCATTATTAAAGCTGGAGGTGCTTATGTCCCTCTCGATCCGACATATCCACCAGAACGCCTAGCTTATATGGTTGCAGATGCTAAAATATCAGTCTTGCTGACGCAACAGAAGCTAGCTCCTCAATTACCAGAACACGAGGCTCAGGTGGTTTATTTTGACTCGGACTGGGAGCAAATCGCTGCCCATAGTCAGGAAAACTTAGCTGTAGCGAATACAGGTGAACAGTTAGCATATGTTATTTATACTTCTGGTTCTACAGGGAAGCCCAAGGGGGTGATGATCACCCATCTGGCTTTAAGTCGCTTCGCACAGACAATCAAGGCAGAATATGGGATTGTAGCAAGCGATCGCCTACTGCAATTTGCTTCCATCAATTTTGATGTGGCAGTGGAGGAAATTTATACTTGTTTACTGGCTGGCAGTACTTTAGTACTGCGAACCGATGAAATGTTGACTAATATCCGCACATTTTTTGAAGCCTGCCAGAGATTGCAGTTAACCGTGTTGAACCTACCTACTGCTTATTGGCATCAGTTAGTCGGCGAGTTGAGAGATACTGAGGTCAATTTTCCCGAATCCGTGCGGCTAGTAATTATTGGGGGAGAAAAAGTATTACCTGAACCAGTCAAATCCTGGCAAGAATATGTTGTGCGGACTGGCAAAAGCGATCGCCTCCAGCTATTCAATTCTTATGGTCCAACGGAAACAACGGTTACTGCCACAACATATCGGATTCCCGCTAATACCTCTTCTATTGAGGGAGAAGTATCTATCGGTCGTCCTTTATCTCATCTTCAGGCTTATATTTTAGACCCCTATCAACAACCAGTTCCCATCGGTGTGCCAGGGGAACTGTATATTGGCGGCGATGGTTTAGCAAGGGGCTATCTTAATCGTCCTCAGCTCACCGCCGAAAAATTTATCTCAAACTTTTTTAGTCCAGAGTCAGCAGCACGTCTCTATAAAACAGGGGATCTAGTCCGTTATCTGCCAGATGGGAATATTGAGTATATTGGTCGCATCGATAAGCAGGTAAAAATACGGGGCTTTCGGATCGAATTGGGTGAAATCGAAACTGTGGTTGCTCAATATCCTGGTATTAGTCAAACAGCAGTAGTTGCCAGGGAAGATACTCCTGGGGATAAAAGACTGGTCGCTTATTTTGTACCCCACCAAGGACAATTCTCTCTCAGTGAATTGCGCTCTTTTTTGAGAGAGAGACTACCCAACTATATGATTCCCGCTGCCTTTGTCCTCTTAGATTCTTTGCCCATTACTCCCAGTGGCAAAATCGATCATCGGGGGTTGCCGACACCAGACTTTAACCGAAGTGAATTGTCAAAAACTTTTGTTGCGCCCCAAAATGATGTCGAATTGAAACTGACAAAAATCTGGGAAGAAATCTTAAAAATCAAGCCAATTAGTGTCAGAGATAATTTCTTTGACCTAGGGGGTCATTCTTTGCTCGCCGTATGCCTGTTGACTCATATTGAAAAAACCTTCCAGAAAAATATTACTTTAGGAACTTTTCTGGCGGTACCGACCATTAGAGAGTTAGCAGGAGCTATATCTCAAGCAGACTCGTCAATTTCAGAATCTTTGATCTTTGAAATCAGGGCTACGGGTTCTAAACCACCTCTGTTCTTAATTAATGCCATGGGGACGGGAATGTTGGCGTACAAACTTTTAGCTAAGTATCTAGATCCTGAACAACCTGTTTATGGCATTCGTGCGGTGGGGATGGATGATGATCGGGTTCCTCACAACAGAATTGGGCAGATGGCTGAAGCTTATATCCGAGAAATGCGTACTATTCAAGCCGAAGGCCCTTATTTTATTGCAGGTGTCTGTACTGGGGGGACGGTGGCGTTTGAGATGGCCTGTCAGCTAAATTCACAAGGTTCGGAAGTAGCTTTTTTGGGCTTAATTGATTCTACTGCCCGTCCGATATTATTTGAGGATGGCATTAATACAGCTAGTAAAGATGTCCATAGTACTTCATCCTCACCCACCTTGTTTGAGCGCTATATCAAGCACAATTTTGTCCTGAGAGGATTAAACAACTTGTTGGGGGTGCTTACTAATCCCCGTCTCAAGTTGGGGGATAAATTATCTTTTACTGCCGACATGATGGGGCAGCTAGCGGAAAAAACGAGACATAAGCTAGAGATAATTGCTTATAAAACCAGGAAAAACCAACGTTTACCCTATAACTTACGGCGATCGCTAGTCTTTGATGCTGGAGAAGAAGCCTTACAACATTTTACTCCTCAAACCTATGGAGGAGGCAAAGCTATCTTAATCCGCGCTAGCGATAATCCTGAACATGTCGATCACAACTATCAATTGGGTTGGGATGAATTTGTTACGGAAGAATTGGAAGTTTATGAAGTACCTGGCGATCAAACAACCCTACTTTTTGAACCAAATATTCGATTTTTGGCGGAAAAGATAAGTTCTTGCTTGAATGATGTTCACGACAATTATTGATTTGGGTAACGTTTAACTTATTTTTATTTGAATTTATTTGAAAAAGCCATAGTCGAAGTAACTTAGTAAATCATGTTTAATAGTGCCGAATCAATGACCAGAAAGTCTGAGGAGAATCTCACCTGGACTAATAATACTAATTTAATAATTCTGGCTTTTTCCTTAGTTTTTTACGGACGGATTTTTACAACCCTGACTCCTGCACCATCTATTCTAGTTCATGCCCACTTTGTCATTGTTCCCTTTGTTTTGTGGATTGCTGTTTCTACTACACCAACTAAAAATCAGCAGCAGGTTGAGTTAGTCCGTTCTTTGTTTTTGGGGCTGTTTATTTTCTTTTTGGCTATATTAACAAGTGCCTTATGGAATCAGGCTGGCTTTATTAATGCAGTCGCTAGTTTCATGATGTTAGGAGAGCCAATGATGTTCTTGGTAGCCATTGTCTGCATTCCCATGTCTCTCCAATCATTTAGTAGAATCCAGCGTTGGTTTATGGCATCTGTGGTGATTAACTTTCTACTAGCTGCGGTACAGAAGCCCTTAATTGATGCAGGGAAACTTGATGGTCATGGATTTAATGGTACTGATGGTTGTGGTGGAGTATTTTTTGTCTCGGGAGCAGGCAATTATGTCTCGGCATCGGTGTCAATTGCCTGCGCGCTCTATTTTTTAGTTAACGGTAAAAAGTTTCCTCTCTGGGTCAGAGTCACGGCAATATTAGCAGCATCATGGCAGCTTTTGTTTTCTGATTCTAAGCAGTTAGTGTTTGCCTATTCCCTCGCCTGGGTGATTTTGATTGTATTTAATTTCCAAGACGTAGGCAAAACCATCAAGCTACTGCTAGGGATTATGATTACGGGGTTTATCTTTTTTTGGTGTGTGCAAAACTTAGAGGCATTTAGCGCCTTTTCCGCTTGGGCGAGGGCGGATTTATATGCTCAAGGTGGCGATGCTTGGTTCACTAAATTCTACTCAGTTAAGGCCATCCTCACTGAGTTTAAATCCCCAGTCAATTGGTTGTTTGGCTTAGGGCCTGGTCATACGGTCAGTCGTTTAGGAGCTTGGTTTATGCAGGATTACCAGTGGATACTTGGCCCTTTAGGTGCCACAACAACTTCTATTGGTATACAGTCCCGCGAGTTTATCGATAGTTTTTGGCTGGCTTACAGTTCCAGTATGTTTAGCCCCATCTTTGGCTGGGCGGGAATTTGGGGAGATATCGGACTTGTGGGTTTAAGTGCATATCTTTATTTAGCTTATATAATTTGGCAAAATTTTGGTCTAGATAATTCCCTGAAAATCACTCTCCTGGCAACTTTGGTTTTGGGATTTATTTTTACTCAGATCGAAGAGCCTGGCTATATGCTGTCTCTCGCTTTGTTATTGGGGCTGGCTTGGCAGAATAAACGTTTGAAATTTGAGCAACAACTAATGCCAGTTTAAAAC